>JAKMGR010000365.1 GCA_022424805.1 Verrucomicrobiales bacterium | reverse complement strand
TTTTGCAGCTATCCGAACAATTCCAAGCAAAATCGAGCATTTTGTAGGAGTGGTCGCCGACCATTTTGCTACGAAATTGGCGTGAGAGGAGCAGCAAAGGGCTCAAAGCTTCTCGTAGACGCCCTCGTCTCGCTTCTCCAGCACGGTAAAGCCAGCCTTCTTCGCATCTGTAACGGAGAGCGGTCCAGATACTTTGGGAGAGGTCACTCCTTTGGATATCAGCTTTTTCACAGCGCACTTGCAAAGGGGGCAAGTCTCCATCGGTGGCCGCGTAACGGGGCGGCGAATCTCAAAACCCTCCGTGCAAATACGGCAGCCATTTTCCGGGTCAGCAGATATGTACTCGTAGACAGGCATTGTTGGTAATTATCCGATTATTTCCTCAGGATTGCAAGACCTTCGCGACCGAGGCATCAGGCACGAAAAAAGCGGAACTGTTTGCAGCTCCGCTTCTCGGTTTTTTTTGGAATACAGGGCGTTCCTACCAGCTCGACTTTGTCACGCCGGGAATCATGCCATGGGATGCGAGTTCACGAAACGCAATACGGGACATCTTGAAGCGACGAAGATAACCGCGACGGCGACCAGTGACTTCACAGCGGTTCACCACACGTGTGGGGCTTGCGTCGCGTGGAAGCAACGTAATTCCTTCGTAGTCTTTTTCCGCTTTGAGCTTGGCACGCAATTTTGCATACTTCTGCACAGTGCGGGCTTTTCGCTTGTTTCGGGCTATCCAGCTCTTCTTTGCCATAGTGAGCGGGAATGTAACCTTTCTGAGAGAATTTCAAGCGAAAAGTCAACATTCGCACTGGTCAGGTGGTCATATTCTGTGATTCACTTCGATGATTATGAGATCTCTATGCACTTTGTCACGGTTTTGGGCGGTTTTAACCCTTGGAGCCGTCTGTTTTTCCCTCTCTTATGCTCAGGCGGCAAAGGAAGAAAAGGACTTTTTGGAGCACTACTACGAAAATCCCCGTCCAGATGAGTTTGTTGCTCAGATGAAAAACTGGGCTGCCGATGGTACACTCGTAAATTCTCACGCCCGCCCTGCCTTGATTGCTTTTATCAGTCAAGTTGTCCGGTCCAATCGGGACAAGGTGGAAGAGTGGTTCGCGGAACTTGCAGGACTTACGCCCGAGCAGAAGCAGGTCTTTTTTACGGGGTTGCTCTATTCCCGCACGAAAGAGGCAGACGCTGTTATGACGAAGACCTTCGGCAAGCAATACGAAGAGCAAAAGGTGGAGATCCGTAAGATTCTCGAATTGCCCCTCGATAAGAAAACGACCCTCGATATGCTTTGGGGCTTCTACTATGCCACGGGTTCAGAGACTGCTATTCGACGAATCGTAAGCTGTTTTCGATTTGCTCATGCGCCGGATGATCCAGACGGCGTTGATATTCCGGACGGATATGTTCCGCTATATAAAGAGCTGCCCGACTTTGCTTTTGGCTCCCTAGCATCCAATGCAGAACGCCATCCCAAAGTCGTCGAGATTCTCGAGAAGCTGCTGAAATCAGGGGCAGAAATGACGCAGGAGGAGAAAGACGGCGTCTACGACGTTCTTTCACAGATTCTGCCGGAAAAGTATCCCTACATCGATCGAACAGGCAAGAGGGCCTGACGGACTGGCAGCTGTCACCGGACGACCCGGGCACCTCCGCCGCCTACGATTTTCTCCACCTCAGCAAGTGAGGCCATGGTCGTGTCGCCAGGGGTTGTCATTGCGAGAGCTCCATGTGCGGCACCGTAATTGATCGCCTTCGTCGGGTCGTTGTGAGCGAGGAATCCATAGGCGAAGCCTGAGGCAAAACTGTCGCCACCGCCGACGCGGTCGAGGATTTCGAGTTCGGGAAATGGGTTTGCCTCGTAGAATTCGCCATCGTGCCAGCAGATCGCACCCCAGTCATTCACTGTCGCAGTGTGGACTTCGCGGAGCGTGGTAGCGGTTGCTTTGAAATTGGGAAACTCCTTCACCGCAGTTTCGATCATGCGTTTGAAATTCGAAACATCGATTCCGCGGATGTTCTCGTCGACTCCTTCCACTTCGAATCCAAGGCAGGCGGTGAAGTCTTCCTCGTTTCCGATCATGACGTCGACGTATTTAGCGATTTCTCGGTTCACTTCCTGCGCTTTTTCCAGTCCGCCGATCGCGCTCCACAGTGAAGGGCGGTAGTTGAGGTCGTAGCTGACGATGGTGCCATTTTCCTGCGCTGCTTTGCAGGCTTCGATCGTTATCTCGGCAGTTGTCTCGCTAAGTGCTGCAAAAATTCCCCCGGTGTGAAACCAGCGCGATCCGTGATTTCCGAAAACGTCGTTCCAGTCGATGTCACCGGGTTTCATCTGCGATGCTGCGGTGTTGGCGCGATCCGGACAGCCGACTGCTCCGCGAATGCCGAAGCCGCGTTCCGTAAAGTTGAGACCATTGCGAACTTCGCGTCCGATTCCGTCGTAGTTTTTCCATTGAACGAAGCGAGTGTCGACGCCGCCCTGGAGCATGAAATCCTCAACGAGGCGCCCAACTGGATTGTCAGCAAATGCAGTGATACAGGCCGAGCGGAGCCCAAAGCAACGACGGAGTCCTCTGGTCACGTTGTACTCACCGCCGCCTTCCCAGGCGTCAAATTGGCGAGCGGTGTGGATACGGCCTTCACCGGGGTCGAGGCGAAGCATGACTTCTCCGAGAGAAATGCAGTCGTAGGCAACTTCAGAAGCAGGGCGAATAGCAAGAGACATGAGAATTTGTGGGTAAGAAAGAAGGAAAGTTTGAGCACGGTTTGTTCAGATACTAATATCTAAAATCAAAAAACCAAAATCGCGACCATTCGTCGCTAAAACTTGTTTGCCTGGATATAGTCGTCGTCTCCGTTGAGAAAATTGATCATATTGTGAGTGGCGCGCAGAGCCTGTCGTTCGACCGATTCGTAGGTGCGCGAAGCAATGTGACTCGTCACGATGCAGTTGGTCGCTCCGATCAGGGGATGGCCAGCAGCAGGTGGTTCTGTATCGAGAACATCAGCTCCGTAGCCGCCGACCTTACCGCTGTCCAGTGCTTTGACGATGCAGTCGGTTTCGACCAACTCCCCGCGAGCGCAGTTCAGAACAATGACCCCGTTCTGCATATCGGCGATCTTCTCTGAGTTGATCATTCCGTGGGTGTTCTCATCAAGAAAGCAATGCAGGCTGACGACGTTGGCCTGAGTCAGAACTTCGTCCATCGAGCCGCATTTTTTCACTCCGTGCTCTTCGGCAAAAGCGTCGTCAAAGTAGGGATCGAAAGCAATGACGGGCATACCGAATGCTTTCGCTCGGGTGGCTACTTCCTTCCCGATCCTGCCAAGCCCGATGATGCCCATGGTCTTGCCCATGATCTCGTTTCCGACTGGCTTTTTCCAACCAGCCTGCCATTTGCCGTCGTTGACTTCGACCGCGTTTTGCTGGATTTTTTTCGTGAGTCCGAGAAGCAAACCAAAGGTGTGCTCGGCAACTGTCGTGTGGTTTACGCCGGGAGTATTGAGAACAGGAAGTTGCTGGGAGGTAGCAAAAGCGACGTCGATCTTGTCGAGACCGATTCCGTATTTGCTGATCACTTTAAGGCGTGGAAGTGACTTCTCAATCACTGCTTTAGTGATCGCATCGTCACCGCAGAGAAAGGCATCGAATTCACCTGCCAAATCCAGCATGGCATCCTCGGGCAGAGGGCCGCGTTCTCGAACAATTTTAAATCCCTGAGATTCGAGCAATTCGTGGTGAGGACCAGGTGTGTCCTGATAGCTCGTGGTAGTAAGCAAAATTCGGGTTGTCATAGGCTGGACGAACGGTTAGCGAATGGCGCGACCGTCGCAAACCGGAAATTGCGCCAGAAAGCGCTAACTGTATACAATGGAGGACTCTGCGGAAAATATGCAGCGGGATTTTGGCCTGCAGCCACTCGACGGTTTACTCGACGAACTTGGCCTCAGCAATCGTGACCTGGTTGAAGCCATCGACGAGCAACTGACTCACAAACAAGTGCAGAGGGCACGAAAGGGGCGGAGGCTTACCCGTAAAATGAAGGAAAAAGTGGGACGGGCATTGCTTGCCGCTATCGCTAAACAGGGCATTAAGAGAGAGGTGGAAACGAATGCGCTCTTCAACTATCGTTCCTGAGTCCGAGTTCATCGCCTGAGCCTCCAAGAAACCTCCTCCATGCAGATTTCCCGAAAAGCCGAATACGCGCTCCGCGCTGTGACGATTCTTGCCTCGCTCGGGCCGGAGAAAACGATGCAGGCTCATGAGTTGGCACAGGCCGGCAAGATCCCGACGAAGTTCCTGGAGCAGATTTTACTCGTCCTGAAGCGCGCCGATATTCTCTGGAGCAAGCGTGGCGTCGGAGGTGGCTATCGTCTCGGGCGGGAAAGCCGTCTCATTTCCGCAGCCGATGTCATAGAAGCGGTCGATGGCGAACTGATCGTGCTTCACGAAATGGATGATTTTCCTACATTCACAGGATCCACAGGCATCGCGGAATTTCTTGGCAATGCAGAAAGCTCTGTGAACGAAAAACTACGCCAGATCTCCATCGAGGATTTCATCCAGTATGGGGAAGGGGATTCGATGGTGGGATACGGAATCTAGGAAGTTTTTTCTAGAGCATTCCTACCCGCTCAAATACCCGCTTGTCCCAAAACGTTTCCACTTTCTCTTTCTTGATCAGTGTCTCCGTCAGTGCCAGTCCGACGA
>JAKMGR010000351.1 GCA_022424805.1 Verrucomicrobiales bacterium | reverse complement strand
CCTTCTCTACGACGATCAAAAGTGGACGAAACGGGAGTTTCTCGCGAGCACGGATGAGAGATTCCGTCCCGTTAATGGTTCGTTCGGTCCGGATGGATGCCTCTACATCGTGGATATGAATCGTGGCATTATTCAGGACAAGAATTTCCTCACAAGTTACCTGCGTCGACAGTCCGAAGAGCGCGAGTTGGATAAGTTTATCGGGAAAGGACGAATCTGGCGGGTCGTACCGGAGAACTACAAGCCGAAGGCGAAACCCAAGAGCCTCGTCGACGGATTGTCGCATCCGCATCTATGGTGGAGGCTGGCATCGCAGAAGCGGATTGTGGAAGAAAACAAAAAGGACCTCCTTCCGGTGATCACCGAGGTGGCAATGAATGGGCCATCGCATGGCCGTGCTCATGCGATGTGGACTCTTGCGGGAATTCAGTCTTTGAAGAAAGAGGTGATTGAACATAACCTCGACGATGATGATTGGTTTGTGAATCTAACCGCGTTGCGCCTTGCCGGGGAGACGACGGGAGTTTCCAATCTCTTTCCCGAAGAATTTTCCGACGCCGCAGAAAAGCTTGGGAAGAAAGACGTCGAAGTTTTGTCTTCCTACGCAAAAGCCATCACCTCAAAGGGGTATCCTGATCGCTTTGCTTCCGTCTACAAAGACAAAATGCCCGATTGGGTGAAGAAGGACAAAGGGCTCGCAAAAACTTACCAGTCCGGATTGGCAACTTACAGTCAGTTTTGCGCTGCCTGCCATCAGCCTCATGGAAAAGGCATGGTAAACATCGCTCCGAGCTTGGTGAAAAGTGATTGGGTCACAGAAGATCCAGACGTTCTGATTGCGGTGGCGCTGAATGGACTCAGTGGTCCGATCAAGGTCAATGGGGAGACGATTTCCAATGTTCCTCCCATCATGCCGCCTCACATGTTTTTGAGCGATCAGCAGTTGGCGGATACACTTACCTATGTACGCAGCGCCTGGGGCAACAAGGCAGATGCCATCTCAGACGGCGAAGTGAAAAAGTTCCGTGATGCCAATAGTGATCGTTTTGCGCCATGGACGGAAGCAGAACTGCGTGGAGAAGGATCTCCCACGCCTTCACCAGAGACCGACGGCGAAGGGGCAGATCTATTTGCATCGGGAGATTTTTCCCTGTGGCAGCGAGTCGATGGCAAGCCTGTAGGAGAAGGATGGAAAATCGAAGAGGGGATTGTTCATCGCTATGGAAAAGGGAAAGACATCGTGACGAAGGAGTCCTACGAGGAGTTCGAACTGACCTTTGAATGGAAAATCTCCAAGGCAGGAAACAGCGGTGTGAAGTATCGCACCAAGGGAAGCCTCGGGTTGGAATATCAGGTTCTTGATGATGAAGAGCACCCTGATAACGAGAAGCCCACTCACCGTGCCGGCTCGCTCTACGAACTTGTCGCAGCTCCCGATGACAAGAAACTCAAACCTGTGGGGGATTGGAATCAGGCGAAGATTAGGGTAAAAGGGAATTTGATTGAACAGTGGCTCAACGGGGAGAAGGTCGTTTCGGTCGAGTGGGGGAGTGATGATTGGAAAGAGCGATTTGCGAAGAGTAAATATAAGAAGCACGAAGGCTTTGGAAGCTGGGCGGGTCCTATCCTGCTACAGGATCACCAGGATCCGGTCTGGTTCCGGAATATGAAAGTGCGGAAGCTTTAGTTCTCTCAGCTAGGAGCGCCATCTAACTTCGAGAGGCGATCAGAGTATGATGGGAAAAGTGCGCTATTTTTGCAGTGCATCGAGTACACGCATATTCCCAATCGTGTTCTCGGGTGGATTCCAGTTTTCGGCTCCTCCTACGACATCTGCGAAAGCATCGGCCTCCGCGGCGTAAACGGGACGGGACGCGTTCTTCTTTCCGGGAATTATCTCGGTTTTCCCGTCGAGACGAATGATGGAGTAGCCTTCTTCTCCGAACCAGAATCTTGGTATTTCGATTCTTCCTTCTGTTCCGGCGATGTGCGCAGTCTGGTCGGAAGTGACCGTCATTCCACAAGTGAATGTCATGAGGACGTCGTTGGGAAAGGCGAGGGTTCCTGCTGCATAATCATCGACTCCCAATTCATGTTGATGAAATGTGGCGTTCATCTCGACGGGTTCTGTTCCGGTCAGGCTTCGGGCAAAGTCGATGCAGTAGCAGCCGACATCCATGAGCGATCCGCCGCCGTTTTCAGCCTGGTAGCGTGCATCATGGGGCGATGCTTCCCGGTTGAACGTGAAATTGGTCCGAATGATTCGCAGGTCACCGATCAAACCGTCCCGAATCGATTCGAGCAGGTTCGTTGTCTGTGGCAGTGCGCGGTACATGAAGGCTTCGATCAGGACACGTCCTTCTTCTGATGCGACGGCAAAAAGCTCCTCTGCTTCCGCCGCGCTGAGGGCGAGAGGCTTTTCACAGAGAACGTGCTTCCCCGCCCGGAGTGCGTTGATCGTCCATTTTTTGTGGAGATGATTGGGCAGGGCGATATACACTGCGTCGACATCGGGATGGCCAATGAGCACCTCGTATCCTTCAACCGCTTCCGTGACATCGAAGCTGTGGTTTACTCCGCTCCAATCGCGAAGCTGTTGGATTAAGTCTCCGGCCTTGTCGCTGTTGCGCGAAGCGATTGCCCTGGGCTCACCACTCTGAGAGAGAGAGATCCCCTGCGCAAATTTTTCGGCAATCATTCCCGTGCCGAGGATACCCCAGCGGATTATTGGTCGACTCATGTAGGTAAGTTGTACGGAAACCGGGGGAGGGAAACTACTAAAGAATTACTGATTTGGTCAATTGAATGTCCATTAGTGGTTCTATCATTCAGTTCAAACGCTTGCACGTAGACTCTCGCGGGTGGATAGTACCCCAAGTTTATGAGAGTTCTTGTTACCGGCGGAGCCGGATATATTGGAAGTGTCGCGGTCGATTCCCTGATCGCTGAAGGTCACGAAGTTGCGGTGTTTGACAATCTTTACATGGGGCATCGCGCTGCGGTGAACGAGCAGGCTCTCTTTGTCGAAGGTGATCTCGCGAACAAGTCGGAGATTGATGCGGTGATGGGCGATTTCAAACCGGACTCGATCATGCACTTCGCTGCGTTTTCCCTGGTTGGGGAATCAGTTGAGAATCCTTACCGGTATTTGGGGGGTAATACTTTGAACGGGATGAATTTGCTTCAGTCAGCTGTGGAGAATGGCGTCGAGCGATTTATTCTTTCTTCTACAGCAAACCTGTTCGACGAGCCGGAACGAATCCCAATTTCGGAAAAAGAGAAAATTGTTCCTGGAAGCCCTTACGGAGAATCGAAGTTCTTTCTCGAGCGCATTCTTCACTGGATGCACATATCGAAGGGCCTGCGCTACGCTTGCCTTCGCTATTTCAACGCGGCAGGCTGCACAGAGGTTCGTGGAGAAGATCACGATCCGGAAACCCACCTTATCCCTCTCGTCCTCCAGGTTGCTCTCGGGCAGCGGGAAAAAATCATGATTTTCGGTGCTGATTACGAAACTCCGGATGGAACATGCGTTCGGGATTACATTCACGTCGAAGACCTCGCGCAGGCTCACATCCTCGCGCTTGAAGCCCTCACGAAAAACGAAGTAGCTCACTACAACCTGGGCAATGGAAATGGATTCAGTGTGAAGGATGTCGTTGAAACGGTTCGCGAAGTGACCGGTCATCCGGTTCCCGCCGAAGTTGCGCCGCGTCGTGCGGGTGATCCTGCGATTCTGATTGCGGACAGTTCGAAGATTCGCAAGGAGCTGGGTTGGCAGCCCAAGTATCCTGACCTGAAACCGATTATCGATTCGGCGTGGGCTTGGCATTCTGCAAACCCCGAGGGCTGCGACGATGCTTGACCCCCAGGGCCTGAGCGTTCCCAATATCTGATCATGAAAACCAATCGACGTAACTGGATGAGAGGCGCCCTTGGCCTGTCTCTCGCCCCTGCTGGGCAACTTCTCGCTGTGCCAGAGCGGTACCAGCGCGCCGGTGGAAAACTCTCGGTCGGTCTCGCGGCCTATTCCTTTCGCAATCACTTCCGCTACATGCGCGGAAAGGAAAACAGTCGCTTTGATGAAGCGAAGCCCGAGATGACGATGCCATCGTTCATCGAGTATTGCGCCAAGAATGGAGCTGCTGGTGCGGAGCTGACGAGCTATTTCTTTCCGCCGGATGTGACTGCAGCTGACATGGCCGAATGTCGTAAAGTGGCCCATGTGAACGGGGTGGTCGTCTCCGGAACTGCAGTCGGTAACAATTTCTCCTACCCAAAAGATGCTCCTGAGCGTGCCGAGCAGATGGCTTACGTCCGCGAGTGGATTGATCATGCTGCCATCATGGGCGCGCCGCACATACGCGTTTTTGCGGGCAAGCATCCGAAAGGTGTTTCCGCGGAAGACGCAGAGCGCAACGCGGTCGAAGCACTGGAAGAAGCAGGGGACTACGCGGCCTCGAAGGGAATCTTTCTCGGCATCGAGAATCACGACAGCATTACGACGGCGGATCGCTTACTGCGCATTGTCAAAGCCGTGAAAAATCCTTTTGTCGGTGTGAACCTCGACAGTGGAAATTTCAAGGCAGACGATGTTTACGCCGAAATGGAGGCCTCAGCTCCCTATGCCGTGAACGTGCAGCTCAAGACCGAGATCAAAGTCGGCGACGGGAAAGAACCCGCCGATCAGGAACGAGTGATTTCCATCCTGAAAGACACCGGTTACGCGGGCTACGTCATTCTCGAATACGAAGAGACCAAAGATCCCTACGAGCACGTTCCGCCGCTGTTGGATCAGCTGAACGAGCTTTGCGCGAATTAGCATTCGGCGAATGTAGTCATCGCTGCAAAGCGGTGTACGAGTTGAGGGAAGGCTCACGCAGAGACGCAGAGGCGCAGAGGCGCAGAGGCGCAGAGGCGCAGAGGCGCAAAACAGTCGGGTTGGATTGCATTTTCGACAATCACGCGAAGCATAATGTAGTCGTGAGCCTCCTGACACGGCGCTAGTCGATTTGTTTCTCAAGCTTTGCGTTTCTGCGCCTTTGCATGGTTTTTCCTTCCGCCGCACTCTCTACGAGCGCGGCTACAGATTTCTGTCTATCCCGAGAAGAAACGATGTTGTTTCGCGGTTGACGGGCGGGGCACTTTTTTTGTCTGATTCGGGCTCCTCTTTCTCGTAATGTTTTCGTCTCTTCGCTTTTCCATTGTGGCCCGGCTTGCTGTCGGTGTTGGAATTGTTGGAGGATGTTTGTTCTCCCCGGCGCAGGATCAACCGGCTGATCCCGCAGCAGAAGCAAATCCAGAAGGTCCGGCCCAGCTTCTCGAACGAGGACGAGCGACCTTCGAGGCAAGGGATTTCTCGGCTGCGGAAGAAGCTTTGGAAAAGTTCATCGTCGACTATGGCGAAGCTGAAGAGGCGAAAGAGGCAGCGCGAATCCACACCCCACTTGTTGCGATCTGCAAGGTTGCGTTGAAGAAATTCGACGAGGCCCTCGTTTGGATTGAGAAAGCACGCGAAGACCCCGAGCTCGATCCCAAGCTCGCTGACGAACTCGCTTTCTGGCGCGGTATCTGTCTGATGACCCAGTCCGAATTGGTCGATGCCCAACACGCGTTCGGCGAATACTGGGCCAACGAGGGACACCAGCCCTTCAAGCGCTACGAGGCTCTCCTGATGTTTGCGACACTCTACATTCAGCAGGATTTCCCCTCCGAGGCAGCGGATTTTCTCGCAGACCAGCTGCCAAAATTTCGTGAGATCGCTCCCGAAGCGGCAAGCCGCGCTGTGGTCCTGCAGCTTTATGCCCGCATCCAGGCAGGTGAACGCGACAAGGCTCTTGCTCTTATTCGCGACGAGTTTCCCAATCTCGCCGAGATGACACAGGTTATCAGTTTCCAGACTCTCGCTCTCAAGCTTGGGTCCTCGTTTCTCGACGAAAAGGAATACTACAAAGCGATTACCTGCCTGCAGCGAATCTGGCCGACGGCAAAGTTGCTTGAATACCAGAATGCGAAAATCGCGCAGATCGAAGACCGCATCAAAGTGCTCGAGACTCGTCCGACTACGGCTGGGACCGTGTACCAGCTAAAAGCCATCTTGAAGCGGGTAAACCGCGAACTCGACGGCTTTCAGAAAATCGAGAACTTTGACTCTGCCTTGCGACTCCGTCTCGCGATGGCGTTTCAGGGATTGGAGCGATATCGGGAAGCAGCATTGATCATGGAAGACATGCTGGAGACAATGCCGACTGACTCGGTGGTGGAGAGTGCGACCTTTGCACAACTGCAATGCTGGATGGAGATCAGCCGCTGGCCCAAGGCCGTCGAAGTTGCCGAGAGCTATGAGAAAACGTTTGGGGCGGAGGGGGAATACCTGCCCACAGTTCTCTTCCTGCGGGCGGAAGCTCTGCGCGAGGCGCAGGACTACGGGGCTGCTCAGTTGGCGTACGGGCGCGTCGTTGAATTGTTTCCCGAGAATGAGTTCGCTGCCAAATCGACCTTCATGCAGGGCTTTCTATACCTGCAGCAGGATGACAACGAGGGCGCGCTCTACCAGTTTGCGCAGCTTCAGCGAAACTACCCCGACTCCGGGCTTGTTGAGGATGCTGACTACTGGACGGGAATGGCCTATTCTTTCTCCGGTCTTTACGATGAAGCTCGCCAGCATCTCGTAGAGTATCTGGATCGTTACAAGTCGCCGAAATACCGGAAAGAATCCGTTTTCCGTATCGCGGTGTGCACCTTCTCTCTCGCGGAATATGAGCTGGCTCTGCAGCGTCTTGAGGCGTTTGTCAGCGGCTATGCAGATGACCCGCTTGCTGACGAGGCGCACCTTCTTATTGGTGACACCTACCTTGCCGATGGGCAAATGGACGAGGGCTTTGCTGCTTATGAAGAGGTGCGCCCTGAGTCGGGCCGCTTTTTTGAGGAAGCGTGGTTCAAAAAAGGAAATGCCTACAAGCTGCTCGAAGAGTTCGAGACGATGCGTCAGCATTTTCAGACTTTCGTGCAGAACTATCCGACGAGCGGACGCATGCCGGAGTCAGTTTACTGGGTCGGATGGACCTATCTGAATGAAGAAAAGTTTGGGGAGGCGCAAAAAATATACTGGGACACAGTCGAAGAACACGGAGGCGATCCTGACATGGTTACAATAACTGACGTGTTTGCCGGGCTGCCGAAGGTGTATCAGCAGGA
>JAKMGR010000303.1 GCA_022424805.1 Verrucomicrobiales bacterium | reverse complement strand
CGAGCAGATTCATTGCCGCACCATCATGCTGGGGCAAGGCGACCAACTCATCAGTTTTACGATCGTCGATTCCTGCCTCATTCCTCGAGACATAGCTGATTCGGCAAAGCGAATGGTGTTCCAATCGATCGGAATTCCTGCAGAGAATATCAACATCGCGGCTTCGCACACCCATTCCGCGCCAACATCAACCCCGGCGTTTCAATCCCACCCTCTCGTCGCCTACCAGATTTTCCTCGCAGAGAAGATTGCGGAATCCATCGTCAGCGCTCACGCCAAACTCGAACCTGCCGAAGCCGGCTGGGCGGTCGGCAGCGACCCTACACAGGTCTTCAATCGTCGCTGGTTTGTAAACGAGCCATACGAAAACCCTTTTGGCAGCACCGGCGATAAAGTCCGCATGAATCCGGGTTACAATAAAGGCAGCGGAAAGGTCTCCAATCCAGCAGGACCAGTCGATCCGGCCGTTCCGGTATTGGCAGTTCGATCCACAGGCCCGGATAAAAAACCGATCGCGCTACTCGCAAACTACACTCTCCACTACGTCGGGAACCCACCTCGCAGTGCGGAAGGAAAACGACAACTCTCCGGCGATTACTTTGCCCGATTCTCCGATATCATGGCTAGGAAAGTTGCTCCGAGCGACGAAAATTACGTAGCCATTCTCTCCAACGGAACGAGCGGCGATATCAACAATATCAACTACGCCGGACCCCCACCTGAGAAATCGTATGCTCCTGGCGAAAAGATGATCGAAGTAGCCACTTCCGTCGCCAATGCCGCTTACGAAGCCTATTTAGATATCGAATACCAGCGGGATTTTCCCATTCGCGTCGCGACACGAGACCTCGATATCGGAGTGCGCAAACCGAGCCCGGATGATCTCAAGCTAGCTCACGAAATTCTCGGAAGCACCGAGCAGCTCATCAATGGAAATCTTAGCTCGCGCGAAGCCATCTACGCCCGCGAAACGCTGCAATTGCGAGAGTATCCCGACACCGTGCCGATTCGCCTTCACTCGATCCGCTTGGGTGACCTCTGCATTAACACGACGCCCTGCGAAACCTTCGTCGAAATTGGTTTGGAATTGAAAGAGTCCAGCCCCTTCGAAACCACCTTCATCATCGAACTCGCCAATGGATACAACGGCTACCTCCCCACTCCACAACAGCACGAGTGGGGCGGCTACGAAACGTGGCGCGCCAAATCGAGCTACCTCGAAGTCGATGCATCGACCAAGATTGTGGCGGCCTTCGAAGAAATGATGACTGAGCTGAACAAGAAGTAAGTCCTTGGGAAAGCGTTCTCCGACAATGCCACGACCACTGCAAGATGGCAGCGAAAAAATCTCGACGACGCGAATGAGAGTAGGTGAGAGCTACTATTCTTCAGAGAGCAACGCGATAACTTCCTCGACTTTGTCTTTCCCGTAGCTGTGGCCTTCCACTGTCGTCACGATTTCACCCGCAGGGTTCTTTGCGATGATGCCGTGAAGCTTGAGGTCTGATTCCTCAATCTCTTTCTGGGAATCACCATCCCCCACTTTGACCGTTTCGATTTCGATCGTATCGGCGTGCTCTGCTTTGAGGCCATCAACTATGGCCGTCACTTTATCACACATGGGTCATCCTTTGAGAAAGTAGTAGGACAGCTTCGCTTTCTTCTCGTCCGCGCTTGCGAAGCTGAAGGTCACGAGCATGGCGAGGACCGGGATAAATACTTTCCAGATGTTCATCACTCTCATAGTCCGGCCGAGCCGCGAAAGTGCAATTGGCGCGATTCTGCTTTTTCAAAATTCACAAATTCAGTCGATCTTTGTTAATCCGGAACAGTATTGAAAAGAACACAAATCATCCCGAAAAAAACCGCCAGCCAGCCAGCACCGCACTACTTCTCTGGTTCGCCCGATACGGAGCCATTCCATCGCTCCTGTTCCTCTCGATTTCTCTCCTATCCACCTTTTTCTGGGCAGCCCGTCCAGCCTTCTACTACATGGGGTTAATTTTCCTGTTTGTGATTGCCCATTTCATCCTGCTGATTGCGATTAGTTACTGGCCGCTCTATCGGGTCTCCCGCAAAAAGAAAAACTTCCCGTTTGCCGAGGCGAGATCGCTTCTCCCCTGCTGGATTGCTTTGCTTTCGTTCACCGCTGCTCTCCTCGTTTCTCTTCCGTGGTAAGTTGTCATGAAGCTTGTGTTTGCGCTCACTACCAGGGCTCCGCTCGAACAGTTCATCCCTAAAT
>JAKMGR010000283.1 GCA_022424805.1 Verrucomicrobiales bacterium | reverse complement strand
GCTTCTGCAATCCGCTTTCGATTCCGTTCTCGGCGATAGCCATTCTAAGGAGAAAGCCTACCGCGAAATCGCGACCATTTTACTGAACCTGCACGAAACTATTACCAGGAACTGATCAACATGCTTTCTGAACCAGATCAATTGCTGAACCGACGATCATTTCTCTCCCGAACGGGAGCGGGAGTTGGTTCCCTTGCTTTAGGATCGCTTCTGCAAAAAGAAACTGCGGCAACTGTTCCACAGAGCTTTCAGAAAGTCGCGCCGAAGGCTCGCAGCGTGATCTTTTTCCACATGACCGGTGCTCCCTCGCACCTTGACCTTTTCGACTACAAACCTGTCCTCCAGAAATACGACCGCCAACTCGCTCCGAAGGAGCTTTTCGAGGGAAAACGATTTTCCTTTCTCCGAGGTCATCCCAAGCTCCTCGGAACGCCCTACGAGTTCACTAAACATGGCGTGAGTGGAAACGAACTTTCCTCGCTTCTTCCCCATCTCGGAACTGTCGCCGACGAACTCTGCATTGTGAAATCGCTCTACACGACAGAGTTCAATCACGGCCCCGCACAGCTCGTTTTTCATACCGGACTGAATCGCCAGGGAAACCCCTCGCTCGGTTCCTGGACCACCTACGGCCTGGGCAGCGAGTCCGAAAATCTTCCCGCCTATGTTGTTTTCCTGACAGGAAACACGCCTGGAGCCGGAGCCAATCTCTGGAAGTCTGGATTTCTTCCCAGCGTTCACCAGGGAGTTCAGCTACGAGGTGATGAAGCCCCCGTTCTTTTCCTGAACAACCCTGACGGAACCACAATACCAGACCGACGTCGGACCCTCGACGCCATCGAAGAACTGAATCGACAGAATCTCAAACTCGTCGGCGACCCGGAGATCCAGACTCGAATCGACCAGTATGAAATGGCATTCCGCATGCAATCGTCCGTCCCCGATCTGGTTGACCTTTCCCAGGAAGATGCCAAGACGATCGAAATGTATGGGAAGGGCGAGTTCGCCAACCAGTGCCTCAAGGCGCGACGCCTCGTCGAACGCGGCGTACGATTTGTCGAACTTTTCAACGGTGACTGGGATACGCACAGCAGCCAACATGGTCGCCTCACCGCAAACTGCAAAAACGTCGATCAACCCATCGCGGCACTGATCCGGGACTTGAAGCAACGGGGATTACTGGATCAGACCCTCGTCGTCTGGGGGGCTGAGTTTGGTCGTACACCGATGCTGCAGGGAACGGAGGATCCTAATAAGTGTGGTCGCGACCATCAGAAAGACGCCTATTCCATCTGGATGGCAGGTGGCGGCGTGAAACCGGGAATCACCTATGGAAGCACGAACGATCTCGGAAACGAAGTCGCCGAAAATCCCACCGAAGTCCGCGACATCCATGCCACGATGATGCACTTGCTGGGAATCGATCATGAAAGATTAACCTATCGCTTCCAGGGATTCGATCAGAGACTCACCGGCGTCGAGGAAGCTCATGTGATTGAGGATATTCTCGCGTAAAGAGCAGACAAAATTCCTTTCCTCAATCCGCTTGCACATCCCTCCATTTTTCCCCTACCCTCCCGGCCATGAAATTCTGTGGTCTTTTTCTCACCTGCCTTTTCGCTTTTTCTCTCCACTCTGCGGAAAAGCCGAACATCATCCTCATCATGTCAGACGACATGGGCTGGTCGGATATCGGCTGCTACGGAGGAGAAATTGATACCCCGAATCTCGATTCGCTCGCAAAAGACGGTGTGCGCTTCACCCAGTTCTACAACACAGGACGCTGCTGCCCGACTCGTGCATCTCTTCTGACGGGGCTCTATCCTCACCAAGCCGGAATGGGGCACATGACCGGAGATTATGGGCTGCCATCGTATCGGGGGGAAATCAACCGACAGTGCGTCACGATTGCCGAAGCTCTGAAGTCGGCCGGTTATCGCAACTACATGGCCGGTAAGTGGCATGTCACTCCTTACAAAGGGAACGAACTCGAAAACCCTGACACTTCAAACTGGCCTCGGCAGCGAGGCTTTGATCGCTTCTACGGAACAATCCACGGAGCTGGATCCCTGTTCGACCCGAACTCACTGACTCGCGACAACACCTACATTACGCCGGACAACGATCCGGAGTATCAGCCCACAAAAACCTGGTACTACACCGATGCAATTTCGGACAACACCGTGCGATACATTCGTGAGCATGCCGAATCGCATCCTGACAAACCGTTCTTTCACTACGTCGCCTACACCGCCGCTCACTGGCCGATGCATGCCCTGCCGGAAGACATTGCCAAGTATGAGGGAAAGTATGACAGCGGTTATTCACCCACCCGCGCGGAACGAATCACGAGCCTGAGAGAAATGGGGCTACTCCCGGATCACTGGGAACCCGCACCCCAGGTAGGTGATTGGGACAAAGTTGAACTCAAGGAGTGGGAAGCTGCCTGCATGGAAGTCTACGCGGCCATGGTCGACAACATGGACCAGGGAATCGGTCGTATCGTCAGTGCGCTCAAGGAAACTGATCAGTATAAAAATACCCTCATCCTTTTCCTGCAGGACAACGGAGGCTGCGCCGAAACCTTTGGACGCGGCAAACTTGTCGGGCCACTCGAACGTCCTGACAAACCTTCTCTTCCGCCGATGGACAAGAACGAACTCCAAACCGAAATGATTCCGCCCCAGTCGCGAGATGGCTATCCCCTGAGGCGTGGCGATGGCGTCATGCCCGGACCACCGGAAACGGAAATCGGATATGGAAGGAACTGGGCCAATGTATCCAACACTCCGTTTCGCGAATACAAGCACTGGGTCCATGAGGGCGGCATTAGCACGCCTCTGGTC
>JAKMGR010000262.1 GCA_022424805.1 Verrucomicrobiales bacterium | reverse complement strand
TCCGTCTCCCGCGAAGAAAGACTGGAAGTCGGCTCGTCCATGATCAGAATTTTGGCATCCACCGAAAGCGCCTTCGCAATTTCTACGAGCTGCTGTTTTCCGATTGTGAGATCGCCGACCAACGTATCAGGCGACACATCGAGCCCGACCTTGTCGAGAAACTCGCGAGATCGCTCCGAGATCGCTCTCTCGTCAATGAGCCCACCCGTTTTCGGCTCTCGCCCGAGAAAAATATTCGCTCCGACAGTCAGGTTCGTTGCGAGATTCAGCTCCTGGTGAATCAAGGCAATACCATGGTCGAGACTTTCCTGAACCGAGCTGATCTCCACCACTTCCTCCTCCACTTTCACTTCGCCTGAATCCGCTGGCTGGACACCGGCGAGGATTTTCATGAGCGTGCTCTTGCCAGCCCCGTTTTCTCCCAACAGAGCCACAACTTCGCCTTCACTCACCGCAAGATCAACCTCGTGCAAAGCACGAACACCAGGGAATGATTTGCAGATACTGGATACTTCCAACCAAGCCGTCATATTGGCAACCTAGCCGCGCCAGAGCAACCGGGCCAAGGAATTTCTTTTTCAAACTGGAAATGTTCAAAAGAACATTCTAAATTACATCCCGTGCCAGCTGCCAGCCAGATCGTTCTCCCTTCGCGCTACTATCTCGATCATTTCGATGAGATGGTCGACTTCTTGCGCGAGCGCTATAACCACGCATTCGACGAATGTCACCGGGAGTTTCTAGGCGATTTCAGTTCTCTCGACCTCGATGCCCAGTGCCTCTATGTTAGGATCGCCAACCGGAAAGGACGCATCTTTCGGTGGAACGAATTGCGATACGACGAAATCAAGGAGCGCGAGTCTGCAGCAGAAGAGCTTCGCGAAAAGGGATTCATCCGCGAGCCGGATTCGAATGACAAAAAGGACCTGCTGATCCTCCAGACCAGGCCCACTCTGGTCGATTGGATTCGAAATACTCCGTCATCGTCTCCGCCCCCCAAATTGGGTTCCGCAAAGAAACGGGAACTGGTTCACTGGTCAACAACTCACCTTTCCTTTTCTGATTATTTCCCAGCCGATACACTCGCCAATTACGTCGTGCAGGATCGCATCGACGAGATCGAATATCTCTTTTATCTCTATTTTGGGAAACTCCGCGATGGGCTCACTGCCTTCGCCCTCCGGGATCTAGGCGTCGTCAAACCGGCCACCTTCCGCAAAGAGTTCGAGGCCCGCTTCGACTCTCGGGAGGCGGCACTGGTGTCCTATCACTATGAGAAAATTGTGCGAACCCTGCGGAGCCTCGATGAGGGCACCGCAGAGCAACTTTTGACTGAAGTCAGGACATGGCCCCAGCCAGTGGATCACAAAACGGAATCACTTCGCGCCTATGCCATCGGGAAATTGGGGCGCTATCTCGAGCGCCACGGACAGCTTGAGGAAGCCTTGCAGGTCTACCGCCTGACCGACCAGTTTCCGGCGACCGAGCGAGCGGTCCGCCTCTACTACCAGCTCAATCAAAAAGAGAAAGCACGGGAAACGCTGAACTCCATGATCGCAGACCCCTCCTGCGATGAAGAGCTGATCTTTGCCGAGGATTTTCACGAACGAAAATTCGGGACGCGACGAGTCGGGCGACTGACCGAGGTTCTGCGGAGCGCGCAAATTATGCATCTCGACGAGTCTGGGCGCGGCACTCCCGAAGCCGCCGTGGTCCACGATTTTGCAAGGCAGGGCGTCTTTGCCTTTCACGCAGAAAACTCTATCTGGCAGATGCTTTTCGGTCTGCTTTTCTGGGACATCCTCTATGGAAAAGAAAGTGCGCCGCTGCACAATTCTTTCGAACTTCGCCCCAGCGGCCTCAGCTCCGGGGAGTTCGCGGAAAGAAATAAGCCTGCCATCGAAGAAAAACTGGCCCTGCTCGATCACCGTGAAAAGACCATCGAGTTTCTTCAAAAAACGTGGAAGGAAAACGAAGGCACTCCCAACGGACTTCTCGGGTGGTATCCCGAAGTTTTCGCCGCCACCCTCGAACTCGTGAACCGGTCACCAGACGAGGCGCTTCGAGGAATCCTCACGGAGATGGTGAACAATCATCGGGCCAACCGCAGCGGTTTTCCTGATCTCATGATCCTGGAAGGTGATGGGATTCGATTTGCCGAAGTCAAAACATCTGGGGATAGATTGCAGCGTCATCAACTTGCCCAACTCGAGCGCCTGCGCCGATTCGGGTACCCTGTCGAAGTCATTCGCGCAGAATGGACCGTCGATCCTGAGCAGGGATACGTAGTCGTCGATGTGGAAACGACAGGCGGCAACGCCAAGTGGAATCGCGTTACCGAAATCGGTGCCGTCAAAGTTCGCGGCGGAGTTATCATCGACGAATGGACGACACTCTTGAATCCGGAACGCTCCATTCCGAAACGAATTGTCGAGCTTACAGGGATCACGGACGAGATGGTGAAAGAGGCGCCGCTTTTTCCCGATGTCGCTGAGGAATTCCGCGAATTCTTAGGAGACGCCGTCTTTGTGGCACATCGAGCCGCATTCGATTTCGGTTTTCTTCGAGCTGAGTTTCAAAGAATCGAGCAGGATCTTCAATGCCCGACCATGTGCACGGTTGTCGCAATGAGACGCTATTTTCCCGGCCTCCAATCGTATGGGCTGGCTAAGCTATGTCAGGAATTCGAAGTCAATCTCGACAATCACCACCGCGCCCTTGCCGACGCGAAAGCAACCGCCGAACTCCTTCTCAAGATCAACGAAAGCAGGCTGGAAGAAGCAAAAAAGTCTACGGAAAATCGTGATTGAAACGTTTCAGGGTAATCTGACATAACCCTGCCTCCCGCTATGAAAGCTCACTCCCTCCTTCTCACAGGCCTGCTCCTGCCCGCAGCAGCGCTGTTTCTCAGCAGCTGCTACTACAACGACGCCTACTATGGATCCTCATACGGATCTTCCTATTCCTCTTATCGATCCGGATATCCCAGCGGCTACTACTCACGCCCCTACTACTACGGAGGACGCAGCTACACGAGCAGATATCACTACGAAGATTATTGCCATCGATATGGTCACAGCCCACACGGTGGATACACCCACTACAATCGCGGAGGCGGACACACCCGACACGACCAACACAACAAAGAGCACAAAGAGCACAACCACGCTTCGCGAGGCAGTTCGTCATCGCAAACCAAAAAGCCTTCCAAAGGCAGGTCGACAAACAAAGCTGCTCGCGGCTTCGCCTCGCACAATGCGATTCACACCAGCAGTTCCCGCAATACCGCAGCGGTGGGGCCCGAAGGCATTCGCGGCGGCGGTTCAAGCGCTTCGCGAGGCAGTTCGTCATCGCAAAACAAAAAGCCTTCCAAAGGCAGGTCGACAAACAAAGCTGCTCGCGGGGGTGGAGGCTCTCAAGAAGAATCCAGTTCCTCCAAAAACGACAAAAAACAGGGCAGTATTCGCGGAGGCTAGGTGCCGCAAAACGTGCTCGTCACAATTTCTTCCGGTTTCGGCGGGGCTTCAAAATCAGTTTCCCCCGCTGATTCGGAAAAAGGTTTCGTCACCCGGTCAACCAGTTGGTGAAACGGAGAGAGATCTCCGTTTTTCACCGCAGCCTGAATCGCCTCCTCGATGCGGTGATTTCGTGGAATGACGACTGGATTGGCTCTTTTCATGGCCTCCAGATCCGGCGCCCCGGCAGAAATGGCCTTCCACGCCGTCACCCATTCCCGGGCGATCTCGGGATTGGCGAATTCGCCTTCCAGTT
>JAKMGR010000243.1 GCA_022424805.1 Verrucomicrobiales bacterium | reverse complement strand
GTTCCGCGGTGGTGGGGTCATGAAAAAGACTGATCCGATCGCCGGCACGGATTGCCGGTCCACTCCCTTGCTCCGCTCCGCCACGTGGCGCGCTGCATTCGAGGGAAACGAAGCAGACACCTTCTGGCAGGGGCCATTGCTTTGCCATTTTGACTGCTCCATGAAATCCGACTTCTTCGGCGCGGGTGAAGAGTCCGTAGACTGTCGTCTCGACTTTCTTGGCGGTGAGCTCTTGAAACAGGGCGAGAATAGCGGCGCATCCGGCGAGATCGTCGCAGACACGGGAGTGAATGATTCCATTTTCCAATCGAAAGGGGTCGAGCTCCCACATCCCGAAATTACCGAACCACTCTACCGGATGCGTGTCGAGACGCTCTTTGGGAACCCATCCGAGAAATTCCTTTTCCCCGCGGCGCTTCACCCAACCGGGGTGGTCCATGTGGGCCGCGAAGGCGAGTTGGGGTTTCTTTTTGCCTCGTCGATAGCGGGCAATGAGATTTCCGAAAGAATCTTCCGTCACGGAAATGTCGGGAAATTCGGCGAGCATCTTACGTAGTTTTGCCGCGACGTGATATTCGTGAAATGGCGCCGTCGGAATCGAGAGCACGTTTCGGAACAGGGAGACGAAAGTTTGGTGGTGCATCGTTTGCCGTATCAAGACAGAAGAAATGCGATGTGGCAATCTCTCTGATTTACGTAAGATTCCGACGACGATGTCTTTCTGGAAAAAAATTCGATATCGATTTGAATGGCTCGGTCTTGCCTGGCTCTATTTTTCGATTCCACTGCTCCCGCGCTGGGTGGCACAGGGACTGAGTCGCGGTCTCGGCAACCTTGCGTTTGCCGTTGATAAGCGGGGGCGAAATACCGCGATCGAAAACCTCGCCCTGATTTTTGGAGAGGAGAAAAACGAAGAGGAGATTCGTGAGTTGGCGAAGAATTCCTATCGGAGTTTTGCGCGGATGGTGGTGGATCAGTTCTGGAGCCGTCGGCTCAACGAGGACAACTACAATCAATACTGCAAGATCAGCCTGGAAGACACCGAAGCGGTTGAATCGGCTCGTGAAACGGGTGCGATCTGGGTGACGGCGCACTACGGAAACTTCGAGTGGATTGCGTTGGTGATGGGCTATCGGGATTACAAGTTTACAATTGTGGCACAGGATTTCAAGAACAAGAGCCTGACAGAAATTTATAAGAAGAATCGTGAAGTGTCCGGCCATGAAATGATCTCGCAGCGGGGTGCGATCCGGCGTCTATTGAGGAATCTGAAAGAAGGCGGGAACGCCGCTTTTTTGACGGACCTCACCATCAAACCGTCGAAGCCCGCGACGATTATTGAGTGTTTCGGGAAGAAGACCTGCGTGACTGCGATCCATGCGGAGTTGATGTAGCGAACTGGTCTTCGTGTGATCCCGGGGATTTGTATTCCGCTACCGGATGGGACCTATGAGTTTCGTGGATTCAAGGCTATGAGTTTTGGGCCTGACGATACAGATCAGACGATTGCACAGGCTTGCTGGAATGTTTTTGAACCAGTCATTCGTGAAAATCCCGCGCCTTGGTTGTGGATGTACAAGCACTGGCGATATCTGCCGGATGGCGAAGAGGACCAGTATCCCTCCTACGCTCGGAAGAACGAGAAGTTTGATGAGGTGCGTGAGCGTGTAGGGATCTGAATTTCCTGCGGGAACTCAGCGAGCCGGGAGAGAATCAACGGCGAAGGCGTTTGATTTTGAGACCTGCCTTTACGATGTCGACTTTCGACGGGTCGCCCTTGGAAGTTCCGATCACCTTGATGGTGCGGGATTTTTTCGTGGAACGACGTTTGCGCCCGGTTGCAGTTCAGTCGTCTCCAACCGGCCCGTGAGGAAGGAAGAGGAAAAGTTGTAGGCCTTGCCGCCAGTCCTGTTCACCCGTGATGGAGAAGGAATAGCCGGGAGCGTTGAATCCGAAGATGTCGAAATACTGTTCGAGGGAACTTTTCCAGCGGAAAGACAATGTGGCCGGGTCCTGCACCTCCGCGTCGAGGACACTATATTTTTTTATCGTCCAGGGCGGCCTGAATCGAATCAACCCCGTCTTAGGTGGTGGTAGTTTCGAAGGTCCAATTTCCAGCCGGGTAGTCTACCTCCGTTTCGCGGTCTGCTGCGGATGTGGTGAAAGTAATACCGCTCGGATTATCAACGCCCTCCGCAATAGTCTGCGTGGTCAAGGACGAGGGCACATTCAAAAGAATGAGTGCTACTGAGGATTCGATTAGAAGAAATCCCTGAAATGAGGACTTCATGGG
>JAKMGR010000220.1 GCA_022424805.1 Verrucomicrobiales bacterium | reverse complement strand
ATCGGGTAGATACTGTTACGACCACCAACCACCAAATCCCGTGAGCCTACTCAACAAACTCTTTTCTCAAATCGAATCGGAAACGCCGGAAGCGAATTCGGATGGACGGATCCGCCTTGTCGTCGGGCTGGGGAACCCGGGACCTGAATACGACGGCACACGACACAACGTCGGCTTTGAGTTGGTCGATCGTCTCGCCGCAGAGCGAGACTTAAAATGGAAGCGCGATCGAAAATTCCGCTCCAAAATTGCTTCGGCGAATGCTTCCCTCGTTCTGACGAAACCGCTAACCTATATGAATCTCAGCGGCAATGCCGTTGCCCGCCTCCAGCGCTTTCACAAACTTGACCCCGACCAGATTCTCGTAGTCTACGACGATGTTGATTTGCCCATCGGGCGGATCCGTTTTCGCCCGGAGGGCAGCGCAGGAGGTCACAATGGCATCAAGTCTCTCATCGAATATCTGGGCACAAAAGAGTTCCCCCGATTGAAAATCGGCATCGGTTCAGCCGGTGGAAGGGGTGAAATGGTCGGTCACGTCCTTGGAAAGTTTTCTCAAGAAGAACGCGAGGAATTGGAAAAAGTCCTAGCGATTGCTCAGGATGGGGTAAATTGTGCGCTTTCCGCCGGTTTGAACCGGGCGATGAACCAGTTTAACGGGCGGACTACTAATTCGGAGGAAGAGAGCTAATCTCAAACCGAAGATCATCAATCCATAGTTCATGAAACGTAAGTACGAAGGAGTCTATGTCCTCAATATGAAGGGACAAGAAGAAGGTATCGAGGACACGGTGGGAACCATCACCAAAGAACTCGAATCTAATGGCGCAACTCTCGAGCAGATCGATCGCATCGGTCGCAAAGAGTTTGCCCACGAAAACCACGCCAAGCAGAACCACGGTTACTACGTGCAGTTCCACTTCGAGGCCGAGCCAAGTGTAATCGACGGTGTCGAAACTCGCCTGAAGCTGAACGACCAAATCATGCTTCAGCACTACCGCAGGCGCTGATTTTCGATCCCGCCCTCCATTGCGGCGGCAAGACCCCACTACTCGAGCGGACGAAGTTTTTTGTTCGCTCGTAACTTGTGCCCCCGAATCAGCGATTCTGGGTTGCTCCGTTTCTATTTTCTCGCCAGAATCCCTCCCCCGCCCATCTCTTTTCCCCATTTATGAACGTTGACCGCGCGACCCTCGATTTTCTCAATCAGTTTTCAGAAGATGAAAAAAAGGAGGGCCAAAGGCTGCACGACGAAGGTGCGGTAACACAGATTTTCGGGAACCACCTCCTCATCCAGGGCAAGATCGAAGATGAAGACTGGTCCTGCCGCACCAAGCTACAACTTTCAGGAAATGAGTGGATCGGCGAAGCCGACGAAAAAAGCGACTCCGGACGCGCCGCGCTTTACGCAACGATGCTCGAGAAGGTCGCACGCAAAGGCGATCTCCCCGAAGCGCCCAACGAAGTCGGAGAAAAGTCACTGACCGAGGTGATCGAGGAAAAACTCGGTCACGCTCTCACCGGCGAAGAAGACGAGTTCCTTGGGAAGTTGGAACGACGCTTTCGCCGCTTCGAACTGGAGCGCGAAATTTTCGACTCCGACCTTGTCCGGCTGAATCCGCGCTGGCCAGTCGATTCCTTCGACCCGCTCGTGCTCTGGCCGACACCACCGAATGACATTCTCGAATTCTGGAACTATCTCGCCCACGCTTTCGAAAAGGCGAATTTCGATTTTCCGGAGTTTCTGGAAGTGGTCACCGATCGCGAGTGGACACGACAGCAGATGGAAGAATGGGAGCGCCGTCGCGAGGAAAGCGAATGGCAGTACCGAGTCGAAGTATTTGAAAAACGCCCTGCCGATGATGTTGTCGAACAGGTCGAATTCCGACTTCGCATCAGTTCCCGTGAAGTACGCCTGATGGTCCAAAAGGGCAGTGACCAATCCTTTGAAAAAGTCAGCGAAGACGATGAATTCGATCATCTCATCGAACGCTATTCCAATGGCGGGCTCCGCATGGATGCCGCTTCGGAAATTCTCTGGAGCAAGTTCATTAACGCTGCCACCCACGAGGACGCGACCGACGGCGGACTCACCCTCGACCGCATCGACAACTGCCGCTTTCTCAATCGCCTCTTTCACCAGCGTGAGTTGGAAGGGCGCATCGTCAATCTCGACGAGCATCCATTTCGCTTCGCCGAAGGCCCGCTTCGCTGGGTCTGTCGCCCCGACACGATGGGCACCGATGACTATGAGTTGCAACTCGTGATGGAAGACGGATACGATGTCTCCCATACCGTCCGCCTCTTGCCCGGAGATGAAGCTCTCTACATGAGCGACGAATGGGTCTTTCGTGGACCTGAGCACTGGGTCAAAGACGAGACGCTCATCGACCCTCGCGTTGTCGTTCCCAAGCCTGTAGTCGAGAGCGAGCCGGGCGTTGCATTTCTTTACCGGGTCAATGCCGAGATTCCTGACACTTTGCAAAAGCGGATCAAAGAAGAGCCGCTCTTTATCACTTTCGACCTCAGCATTTCTGCCAGCGCTACCGGAGCAAGCAGCGAACATATGCTGATGAAAATCATCGCCTCGAATAAAGGCGGGACTCGCGAAGAAGTCCTCGGGCGAGAAGGCTGGGATGTCATCAACAAACCCGACACCGATGCCGACATTCTCCACCGCTACGAGCGCAGCCTGCAGCGCCGCGTCGGAACCTTGATCGCACCGATGCAGCCAACCTACGATGGCAATCTCGGACTCTACCGGTCGCGGATCACGAAAAACTTTCCTGACAAATACGCCGAGTGGCTTGAGTCACTTCCCAAGGAAATCAAGATCGTCGCCGACGAGGACCGTGCCACTCTCGAGGCCGAGCCGGTAGAGGCGCAGGTCTCCTTCGACGTCGTCGACGAGAACATCGACTGGTTCGACCTCAAAGTCGTCGTCAATGTGGAAGGAATGGATCTTTCTCAGGAAGAAATCCGGGCTCTTGTCCAGGCACGCGGCGAGTTCGTTCGCATGGATCGCGGCGGATGGTTGCGCCTCAAGATGAACCTCAGCGAGGAACAGAAAGAAGCTGTTTCCCGCATCGGACTCGATCCTTTCGATCTCTCCGGCGAAGTGCACCGCATGCACGCGCTCCAGCTAGCCGAACCACTCGCGAAAGAAGTCTTCGATGCAGCCGCGTGGAAGAAAATTTCCGACCGAGCCAACAATCTCAAACTTCAGGTGCGCCCCGACGTACCTCCC
>JAKMGR010000216.1 GCA_022424805.1 Verrucomicrobiales bacterium | reverse complement strand
GCGTCCAGACCTGTCCGACCGGCGCACTTGGAGACAAGAAGGCTCTTCGTGATTCCGAGACTCCGGGAGAGATCAAGAAGACCCGCACGATCTGTCCCTACTGTGGTGTCGGCTGCTCAGTCGACATGCTGAGCAAGGGCGACAAGATCGTCGGCGTGCAACCTGCGATGGACGGCCCCGCCAACGAAGGCGCCCTTTGTATAAAAGGGCAATTTGCTTTCGACTTCATTCAAAACGCGGATCGACTCAAGAAGCCATTGATCCGGCGCGACGATGGCGAGCTACACGAATGCGAATGGGGCGAAGCTCTCGATTTTGCAGCAGCTGGCTTTGCCAAAGTACGCGACAAATTCGGGCGACACAGCATCTACGGAGTTGCCTCTGGGAGAGCTCCCCACGAGGCTGCCTACACGATGCAGAAATTCATCAGGGCATCGTTCGGGACCAACTACATAGACAACTGTTCGCGAGCGTGACACGCTCCCACAGTTGCCGGTCTGGCAGCTACTATCGGCCGAGGCGCAATGAGCAACCCACTCCGCGACATGGAGTTGCCGGATGCTATTTTCGCAATCGGAACCAACATGACCGAGTGTCACCCGGTCGCGGCAACGCGTTTGAAGAAAGCGATTTCCCGCGGAGCAAAAATGATCGTGGCAGATCCACGCAAAACAACTCTCGCAAAGCTCGCCGACCTCCACCTCCCAATTCGAGTGGGGTCCGACGTCGCCTTACTTCTCGCAATGGCTCACGTCATCCAGCGCGAGGGACTGATTGACGATTCCTTCATTGCCGAGAGGACTACCGGAGGAGAGGAGTTTCTCGAACATGTAAAGCAATTCACTCCCGAGTGGGCTGCAGAAATCTGTGAAGTTCCGGCAGAGGACATCGAGCAGGCCGCCCTGATTTACGGAAAGGGCGAGCCAGGAGCCATTTTCTACACGCTCGGAATCACCGAGCACATCTGCGGGGTCGATAACGTGCAATCTCTCTGCAACCTCGCCCTCATGTGCGGGAACCTCGGGCTCGAGGGAGGCGGCATCAATCCGATGCGTGGGCAGAATAACATCCAGGGTGCCGGTGACTGCGGAGCCGTTCCGGCCAATTTTCCCGGATTCCAACCCTGTGATGATCCCAAGAGCACCGAGAAATTCAACAAGCTCTATCAGCAGGAAATCGATCCCGAACGCGGAATCACCAAAGTTCGTGCGCTTGATCTTTGTGGCGACGGTATCCATGCGATGATCATCGACGGTGAAAACACGGTCGTTTCCGCTCCCGATCGCAATCACTGCGAGCACGCTCTCAAAAGCCTCGATCACCTCGTCGTGATCGACATCTTCATGACCGAAACGGCAGAGCTAGCGGATGTTGTATTCCCGGCAACAGCGTGGGGAGAGACAGACGGTGTCCAGACCAATACCGAGCGCCGCGTTCAGCGCCTGCGACAAGCTGTCCCTCCCGTGGGCGAAGCAAAACCGGATTGGTGGATTGTCAGCGAAATCGCAAAACGCATTGGCACACCTGGATTCGAGTTTGAATCCGCCAAGGATGTTTTCAACGAACTCTGTGGGCTCAGCCCGATCTACGCTGGATTGGATTGGGATCGGATCGAGAACAGCGAATACCAGTGGCCGGTCCCAGATAAAGATCACCTTGGCACACCGCGCCTTCACGAGAAAGAATTCAAAAACGGTCGTGGTGTTTTCAAGGTGATCGGCTATCGCGATCCTGCGGAAGTGATCAGCGACGAATTTCCCATCTGGCTTACGACAGGACGTCGCCTTGAAGCCTACCATACTCGCACCCAGACCGGGCGCAGTGCTGGCATCGACTATCTCCTCCCCGAAGAGACGCTCGAAGTCCACCCAGACGATGCAGAAAGACTCGGCCTCAACCATGGCGGCATGGCCATCATGTCGAGCGCACGAGGAAGTATCGAAATCATGGTAGAAGTAACTGACATGTCACCTCCGGGAACTGTCTTTACCTCATTCTCTTTTGCGAACGTTCCGGTAAATATTCTTACTGGTTCAGGATATGATCCGGTGACTGAAACAGCCGAACTGAAAGTTTGCCCAGTCAGCATTCAGGCAATTTGAAGGTAAAGAATAACTTGTTTTCAGACGGAGTTTCAGGCGGTCTCGATCAAGATGCCTCCGAACTGCTTTGAATGAGCGCTTCCCAGCTCTCCCTATGATTTCCGCTTTCCTCAAGTAGCACCTCTACTTCCCTTCTCAAGCTGCTGTCATTGCCGAAGACAAGGGAAAGAAACGCGTTCCGTTCGTTATATTCGTAATCCAATACTTCCCGAAGTATGCCATGTTCATCCGTAGCTCATTCTACATTACTCAATTCCACAAACAGAGAAGCAGTGTATCGAGACGAAAAAAGCCGCATGCGTCTAGGCCCTCAGCACATAAAAGCATCGTTACCGCCTTTATCTCCGGGCCGCCAAGAGGCGCATGATGAAATAAAGTAGCTGCCCAATCGAAGCGAGAGCGGCAACCGTGTATGTCATCGCAGCCCAAAACAGTGCGTTCTTTGCTTTGTCGTGATCGACATTCCCCATCACCTGGGATTCATCAAGCCAAGCAAGCGCACGATTACTCGCGTCGAATTCGACGGGAAGAGTGATGACAGAAAAGAGGGTCGTAGCACCAAAAAGAATCACTCCGATGAGGAGGACGGTCGTGTTCCCGTAGGCGGCCATAATCAATCCCGCCATCAGAACCCAATTCATAAACCTGCTCGCGAAGTTCACCGCCGGCACAAGAGCCGAACGCACCTTTAACGCACCGTAGGCTCTGGCATGCTGGACAGCGTGCCCACATTCATGAGCCGCTACCGCAGCAGCCGCAACATTTCGCTGGGAATAGACAACATCACTGAGATTGACTGTTTTCTTGAGTGGATTGTAGTGGTCGGTAAGTTGACCCGGCGTGGAAATGATCTGGACATCTTTGATCCCGGCATCCTTCAGCATACGGTCCGCAATTTCTGCACCCGAAAGAGAAATCGATCGCTGCGAGTATTCCGCAAAACGCTCGTTTAGTACGGAGCCAACCCAGCGACTGAGCAGCATGAAACCAACAGTGATGATAATGTAGAAGATGTTTCCACCTCCCATGTGCATGGCGATCATTGAAAAAAGAGGAGTCAGGGATTGTCAGGAATGTAAGGAATAAATCGACCGGATCAACTTCTGACGGTTGGAATCAGACGGGAGCCAGATGCGACAAAAGATTGCCAAATTACCCTGTGGCACGTTAGCCTCAAACCATGTCCACCTTGCGGATTCTCGCGTATATCCTCGTCCTCTGCGGATCGAGCGCGCTTGGGCACGACAGTCTTTACAACTATCTCGAAATCAACATCGACGCCAAAGGCGGAACGACGATCCACTTCTCCATCCACGCAGCGGAACTAAGCGAAGATCCCGAGGTTGATCCCACATCGCAAGACACGGCTTGGTTTTCTCACCTCTCTGCAGCTCAAAAGCAGCAAATAATTGATCGAGCGAATCAGCAACTTCACAACTCCTACCGGATTGAATGGGGCGACTCAAGCATAACCCCCTCGCCCATTTCTTCAGATTCCGAACTCGATTCGGAAACGAGGCCCGGCTGCTTATCCAGCTCCATAAAAGTCACTGAAGAACAACAGTCTGTATCCATTTTTTACACCGGTATAGAAAAGCGCCTCCTCCTCGTAGTGACGAAACAAGGTGCTTTTCCCAAGACCTATGACCTCGCAACGGGTGAAACCCAAGCCATCTCTCTAACTCCCTGATACACGATGAAACTCGCTCTGATTCCCCTTCTCTTTTCAACCTCGATTGGTCTGGCCAAGGAACTTCCCAGCGCAATCACTGTAACTCCAGGGGCGGTCAATGCGATCACCGTTTCAGCAGGCGACGTATATCTAGCCATCAACAATGCAGGAGACAGGAAGGCCGAAGCCGTCCTGCTAACACACGGCCGCCGAGACATCGTGCGATCAGCAAAACATTCAAACGAGTCCCGATTCCTGGCAGGCCCTCGAACGGTTGCCTACATCAGTGAGTCCCCTCAATTCTGGCAGGATTGGTGGGAGGCCCGTTTCGACTACTACAAGCAACAGGTCACGCAACGGCCACTGACCACATTGGAGAATCTGAAACCTTTCCCAGACGAGGGCCTACCATGGCACGGCCTCACCATTCAGGCCCTCGAAACTCCCGGATATACCGTCGATGGGACCACCTTCCTGGTCGACATTGAGGACAAAAAGATAGCGTTTTGCGGCGACCTCCTTCTTGCAGGAGGAAAGGTGCGCGATCTTTTTTCTTTCCAGAACGAAATCCGCGAGGCCAAGATTGGTGGCTATCATGGCCATCTTGGTCGCCTCCATGTCTGGCTGAGGAGCCTCGAAAAGCTAGCTGCGGAGAAACCGGATATCCTCATTCCCAGTCGTGGCCCAGCGAGTTTCGATGCTCTTGGCGATATCAATCGCGCAGCACAGACCGCTCGCTCCATCTACCGAAAGTATCTCGAAACGAATGCTCTGCATTATTACTTCGGTGAAGAGCGAATGGGGAAATGCGCCGAGCTGGTCCTCGGAGAGAATCATGGAGTAAAAGGCATGCCGCTTGCCGAACACATCGACTTACCGGGTTGGTGCCAGCATATTGGAACAACAAAACTGCTCGTTTCCGAATCTGGAAGTGGCTTTGTCCTCGATGTCGGCGGAACCAACCCACTGACCACACTTCAGAAAGCAGTAGCTGATAGACTCGTCACCAGAATCGATGGCATTTTCGCGACGCACACACACAACGATCACACGGCAGCCATAGCCGATGCTGCCGCCGAGTTTCAATGCCCCGTCTACGCCCTGGCGGAGGTAGCTGAGGTTCTTGAGAATCCCGGCAATTGGTTTCTGCCCGGTGTATCTGCCAATGCAGTACCGAAGGTGCAAGTGACGAAAGACGGCGAGACCATGAAATGGGAGGAGTTCGACTTCACCTTTCGATTCTACCCGGGGCAGATGTACAATCACGGCGCCCTCCTCGTCGAAAAAGCAGACCATGATCCAGTGTTCTTCATCGGCGATTCCTTTTCACCCTCCGGCATCGATGACTACTGCCTAATGAATCGGAATCTGATGCGCGATGACACGGGCTACGCTCTCTGTTTTCGCATCATTGAAGAACTTCCCAAAACCACCTGGCTCGTCAATCAGCACATCCCCCACCTATTTCGTTTTTCCGATTCGGAGCGAGAGTTCCTCAAGTCTCGATATCAGGAAAGAAAAGAACTCATCGCAGGCTTTGTCGCTGCGAATGATCCCAACTTTGGGATCGACGAGCGGTGGGCGTCATTTTACCCCTACGGTCAGAAACTGGAGTCAGCGCGCGAGATTCGAACCGAGGTGATCGTGTGGAATCACTCTCGCGATGAGCACAAATACACGGTGTCCTTGCGTGGCGCCGTAGACTTCGATACCGCACCCCGCTCCATTCGCATTCCTGCTCGAAAGACTGGCTCGTTCAGGTTGACCTTGCCGATGCCTGCCGGATTCAAACCGGGAATCAACGTCATCACAGCAGACATCAAGCGAGACGATGGTTACGAAGTTCTCGGGTTTTGCGAAACAATCCTCTGTATCGAATAAAACCTCGCAAAAGCGAAAAGCCCCGCCTCGGATTAACCGAGGAGAGGCGTTACAACTGAGGCTCTGGATCTCAGAAAAAATTATCGAATCACAACGGGACG
>JAKMGR010000200.1 GCA_022424805.1 Verrucomicrobiales bacterium | reverse complement strand
GGGAGGTCGAATTTGGAATCGAAGAGGGAACGATTCACTCCATTGAACCGAGATTCCGCGGCCTCGAAGTCGTTTCCCCCGCTGAGCGGGACGCTGCAGAAGGTGAGAATTTCTACACATCACGCGTCCTTGGGAAAACGGATCAATCCGTTTCTTTCCAGACAACATCCAGCGGCAACCCCACCAACTCGACACCCACGACTCAGGGAATGTGCATCGAAGTGGAAATGCCACGCAGCGCAAAAGTCTTCGCGGTGATGAACGGAGTTCGCGCCGAACATTATCTGGAAGATTTGATCACCGGGGCGCACAGTGGATTTCTTGATCATACCGACGCCCCTTCGTGGCGATTTCACCGAGCCCCACTGCCGCACGAGTTGAACTGGAGCGTTTCGTTCGAGGACGACGAGCCGATGGACGAAGGATTTTACTACGTTCGCGTCCGCCAGCAGAACGATCAATGGGCATGGGCCTCACCAATTTTTGTTAGAAAATGAGCACGTTACGAGTTGGAATCATTGGAACAGGGAGTCGCGGGATCACCTGCATCGGCCGGCAAATTGCCGAGCAGAGCAAAGAACTCGACATAACTATCACCGCCTTCTGCAACCGGACCGAGAGCCGGATGAAGATTGCGCGCGATGAACTGAACGAACTTGCCGTAGCATCGGGAAACCCTCCTCTCTCGATTCGATTTCATGCCACAGCACATCAATTAATCAATGACCCCGAGGTCGACCTCATTGTTATCACATCGCCGACCGCCGCCCACGCAGAAGCGACGATCCCGGCGCTGCGATCAGGAAAAAAGGTCTACCTCGACAAGCCTATTGCGCACACACTTGAGGATTCGATTGCGATTCGAAATGCGGAAGTTGATGCAGGAAACCCAATGATCATGGGCTTCACGAGACGGTATGAAACGCCGTGGCTCAAGCTGCATGAGATTGTTTCATCCGGGAAAATCGGGGATCTCAAGATGATGCTGATCCGAGCCGTCCTCCCCTACTCTTTCTACTTCCAGACCTGGCATCGCACCCGAGCCGTCAGCGGCGGAGCTTTGAATGACAAGGGCTCCCACTACACCGATGTCTTCAATTGGTTCGTTGGCGACGCCAAGGCGACGCAGGTCAACGCCTTTGGCGGGAGGAACGTCTTTATCGAGGAAGAAGATGCACCCGAGTTTTGTTCCGTCTGCGATCGCGACTGCCCCTACCGCGCCAGCGAAGCGATGCCGGACACGCAGGACCAAATGAAAGGCGCTGTCGACCGCAGCTACGAAACAGAGACTGATCCGCTGAAGCGAAAAGACAACTGCGTTTACAAATCTGGTGCCGACATCTTCGATCACGCTTCGATACACTATCAATACAACAACGGAGTCGTCGCAAATATCTTTTACAATGTCTACGGCCCGCAAGCGGACGATGAGGAAACTCTCGAACTCGTTGGAACAAAGGGGCGAATCATCCTGACGCGACTTCGCGGTGAAATCGACATTGTCACCGACTATGGAGAAAAAAGCCATGAGGTCATCGAATGTAAGTCCGAGGACTTCAAGACCTCCCACTTCGGAGCGGATCGAAAACTAGTCCAGGAAATCGCAGCCTTCGGTCGCGGTGAACAATCAACTGTCGATGGCGCCTACGGGCTCGAAGCGACCCGCATGATCCTCGCCGCTATGAAATCAATCGATGAAGGCGGGGTTACCGTCGACCTCGAAAACTTCTAGCTCTTTACCATCGTTTTTCGCGATCAAACAGGGTTCAATGGATGACAAGAAGTTGGAGAATACCAATATGACCCGGTGATCGATGTTGCGACACGATGACTGAAAAATTACATCTAACAAACCCACCTATTCTCATGCCCGTATTCCCCCGTCTTTGCGCGATGATGTTTCTCCAGTTCGGTATTTACGGACTGTGGCTTCCAATCGCAGGGAAATTTCTCACTGCTTCTCCTGACGAAGGCGGGCTCGGATTCACCGAAGCGCAGATGGGAGCGATTGTCGGCATCGCTGCCTCAGTCGGAGCTCTCTGCTCTCCTTTCATCGTGCAATTCGCAGACCGACGCTTTGCTGCTCAGCGTGTTCTCGGCGTGCTGATGATGATCGGAGGATTGCTCAAGATTGCTGTCTATCCCCAGAACACCTTCCTTGCCTGGTTGCTTCTTTCCGTTTCTTTCACACTCATGTTCATGCCAGCGGCAGCGATCTGCAATGCGCTCGCGATGAAGCATCTTGAGAACCCCAGTCGGCAGTTTCCCAATGTGCGCTTATGGACTGCAGTCGGATGGGTCATTATGGGGTGGAGCTTTTCTCTGCTCGTCCTCAAAACCAACGTCACTCCGAGTTGGCTTCCCCCGTTCTTTCAGGGGGATGACGTCCCTATGGTGATGGGTGAAATGAAAAAGTCCGTCCTCTGGTCAGGGATTATGGCCTTCGGGTATGGCGTCTGGGCATTTTTTTGTCTCCCAAATACTCCGGCAGTGCCATCGGCGTCGCAGCGACCTGCGGTGGCTGACGCGTTCGCCCTGCTTAAAATCCCGTCTATCGCTGTGATGCTGTTCGTGACGCTGATCATCAGTCCGATGAACACCATCTATTTCATGCAGTGTGCCAAGTATCTCGTCGAGGCCGGACTCGATAGTGCCTACCTTCTACCGGCCATGGCCATCGGGCAGATTTGCGAGATCGTGATGTATGTGGTTCTCAGTCGGCTTCTCCCGACTCTCGGGTTCAAGCCCGTTCTCCTCATGGGAATTGGTGCCTACGCACTGCGGTTTTTCCTTTTTGGAACGATTGGAATTCCGATGGGATTGATTCTCGTCGGACTCGGAATCCATGGCATCTGCTACGCCTTTTTTACCAGCACCTGTTTCATCTACATCAACAAGGTCGCTTCGGAGAATGTGGCCAACACCGCACAATCCGTTTTCAATTTCATCTGGTATGGCATCGGGCCACTTCTCGCAGTCGCTCTCAATAGCATCTTGGCTCACTTTTTCGCGGATGGGAAAACGTTCGTCCTCGCTGAGTTCCAGCCGTTTTGGTACTCGCTCGGTGTCATCTCACTGGTTGGCTTTTTCGTATTGCTGATCCGATTCCGGGTCGAGGTGGAAGAGACTTCGTGAGCTCAGAC
>JAKMGR010000198.1 GCA_022424805.1 Verrucomicrobiales bacterium | reverse complement strand
CCGCTGCACAAATCTCTTGAGACGTCGGAGATCGTCCGACAGGTAGGTCGAATAACTTTCAGGGACCTCTTCCATTTTCCAATCATCGCTGCGCTGGGTCGCGAAGGGCAGATCACTATGGTCGGAACGCTGCAGGTTGGACATCGGGTTTCGTCCCCAGGCATGACGAAAGTGAATCGGATGGGGAACATGGGGACTCGTCAGAACGACGACCCGCTTGTCAGTTCTCGGTCGATTGCGATCATCCATCCCCGTTACGAGAAACTCCGCATTGGCTGGCTGGAATCGGCGATCCTCTCCCGCAATCGAAAATCCAGCGATAGGCTTGTCATCGACGGGCCTCACAGTGGTGTCGAACTTGAGAAGGATTCGACTTTCTTCCACGACCATCTCGGTCAACAAAGGTGGCTTCCAGGGAATCTCTTTTTCGAATCCATACTGGGTCGCCAGCGCCCAACGTGAGATACGCTCGCCAACCGGAAGCTTCAATTGCGGGTGATACCATGAACGGCGTTTATCGAAGCTACTCGCAAAGCCGATGTTCTTGTCACCGGAATGATAGAAATCGAGGAAGGTCTTGTACTGGGCCTCGCGGATATAGATTCCATCGTTCGCCGTCATCTCGAGGTAGTTTTCCTGCGTTTGGGGATCCCCTGCAGTGCATAGCGAAATGATGCCAAAAGGCATCTCGGGATTTTCAAACGCGCTTCTCCAAGCCGTGATCATTCTGCCAAAAATCTGGTAGTACATTTCGGCACCTTCAGAACCTCCCCCGAGAGCGTTGTTGAATCCCTGGTGAAAAATCGCTCCTTTGATAGAGAGGCCTGCGATCGGGTTGATCATGCTGGCATAGCAATTGCCGGGTCGATTCTGATCCATCGCCGGCCCTTCACGAAGATCAGAGGGAACTTCTCTACTGGTGTGGTCCTTCCCCTCTTTCTTCATTCGCTCGACCCACTTTTCGTGATTGCTGATCCTATCAGCGAGGTCTTTTTCAGAATCCCATTCTTTCACCTTTCGATCCCATGTATTGAGAAGCCCCTGGACTTCATCCGTATCAATTTCTTTCAAAACGGACATCGGCGTCCAAGTCTCGACTGTGGTCCCACCCCTCGATGCATCAATGACTCCTATGGGAATCTGGGAAGCCATGTGAAGCCGCCGGGCAAACACATAACCGATCGCGGATAGCTCCCGAACGACTTCGGGCGAACAGACATCCCAATCACCTTTTCGAAAGTGGCGATTCGACCAGTCACTCCACTCATGAAGACGGGAGAATCCTTGCTTTAGTTCGGGGCCATTCTGGGCCGGAATCGTAAGAACTCGAATTCCTCTATAGTTGGCAGACACGATCTCGAGATGCCCGTTCTCCACTTTTTCGAGAGGAAACTCCATGTTGCTCTGCCCCCCAAGGATCCAAACATCACCAACCAGAACATTCTCCAGGGTGATCGTTTTATCCTTTCCCGAAACGGTCAGAATCTCTGGTTTCGAATTCGCAGGCAGGGCCGGCAGAGAAATCTTCCAACTGCGATCCTTGGCTGCGGTTGAGGATCTTTCCTGCCCGGAAAAAGAAACTGTGACTTCTTCTCCGGGCGATGCCCAACCCCAGACCGAAACCTCCCGGTCTCTTTGCAGGACCATGTTGGATTGAAAGGCATTATGGAGAAAGAGCCCCTCATCGATGGCCGGATTGCGAATGAGGTCTTCTCCGCGGATTGGGTTCACTTCAGCAAAAGCGATATCACTGCAAAACGAGGCAAGCAGAAGTGACTGAAGAATAATTTGTGTTTGTGTCAGGAAGGGCAGTTTCATGATCGGCAGGGAGGAGTTTTATTTTTTCGAAACGAGAGGACCGAGAGGTTTCCGATTGAGCGGAGCGCTCCTCCCGCTGGATTTCAACTGCTCCAACAGAGCTTGAAGCTCTTTTCGCTTAGCCTCTTCGGCAAAGTAGAGATTGGTGGTTTCGCCAGGATCCACTTCCAGGTCATAGAGTTGCCCAGGCGCTTTGGGTGCCTTCTCCGGCAGGGCATACTTAGCGAGGTTTCCTTTATCGTATCCGTTTCCGCCTGACCCTTGGTGATCGAGATACTTCCAGTTTCCATTTCGAATCTGGAATTCACCCCGAAAACTCTGAGTGAGGAGATGGGGGCGAATGGAATCTTCCGGATCCTGGGTTCCCAGGAGAACCGGCAGCATGTCGAAACTGTCCGTAGCTGCAGAGTCCGGAAG
>JAKMGR010000181.1 GCA_022424805.1 Verrucomicrobiales bacterium | reverse complement strand
CGCCATCAATCCGGGTGCAGGTGCTTCGCAATCGCGTCGAGCTCGATACCGATCGTCTCGGAAAAGATGTCGACCTTCTCGTCATCAACTACAGCCAACTCCGCACCTGTGCCGACGATTTAAAAGGGATTAAGTGGCTCGGCGTCATTCTCGACGAGGGACAGCAAATCAAGAACCCCGATTCCAAGGCCGCCAAATCGGCACGCGCTCTCGAGGGAGAAAATCGCCTCGTCCTTACCGGAACACCGATCGAGAACCGCCTTCTCGATGTCTGGAGTCTTATGGGATTCGCGATGCCCGGTATCCTCGGAGATCGCAAGTACTTCCGCGAGCATTTTGACCGTCGCAAAGATGGGCAGTCACAGACACGCCTCACGGCACGCCTCCGCCCCTTCCTCCTCCGCCGAACCAAGGGTGAGGTTGCTCTCGACCTTCCACCGAAGATCGAGGAAGACGTTTTCAGCGAAATGGAGGACGTCCAGTCCGAACTTTATCGCGGCGAGCTCGAGCGCATTCAAAAAGTGCTTCTCGGAATCGAAAACGACGAAAGCCTTCGCAAGAACAGCTTCGTCATTCTCCAGGGCCTGATGCGCCTGCGCCAGATCTGCTGTCACCCCGGCCTGCTCGATCCAAAATATCTCGGAGAGCAAAGCGCGAAGCTCAATGCGCTTTTCTACCTGCTCGATCAGTTGCACGAGGAAGGACACAAAGTGCTCGTCTTCAGTCAGTTCGTCTCCATGCTCGACATCATCCGCGATGAGCTGGAAGAGCGTGATCGTCCCTTCAGTTACCTCACCGGTCAGACCAAAAACCGTCACGAGGTCATCAGCGATTTCCAGGAAAGCAAAGATCCCAAGACCTTCCTTCTCTCTCTGAAGGCAGGCGGCAGCGGTCTCAACCTCACCTCGGCAAGTTACGTGGTTCTCTACGATCCGTGGTGGAACCCGGCCGTCGAAAATCAGGCGATCGACCGATGCCACCGGATTGGACAGGAGAGCAAGGTGAACGCCTATCGCCTCCTCATGCGCGACAGTGTCGAAGAAAAAATTCGCCACCTCCAGCAGCAGAAGAGCGCCATGATGACCAGCGTGCTCGGCGAAGAAGGCTTCACTCGAAATCTCGAGATGGAAGACCTCAAGTTCCTCTTCGCCACCGGCGCTGCGGAAGAGAGCGAGAAGGCCCAGAAGTCGTAACACAACTCTGCCTGACATTTGGCACCTCAATAGGCGTCTATCGCTTTTTGGGAATCACAAGCTACTCGCCGACCGCGAGGATATTGTCCTTATCCCGATTCGCATCCCGGATCGCACGAACTGAAATGTCGAATTTAGAGAGATTCCGTAGAGATTATCTCCTCGTTTGACCTGGGCGACTAAGAACAGTTCGACAATCATATGTTCTTGTCATGGACACAGGTTCATTTAATCCCTTACCCATTTTGCAAATGACCTATCCAGCTTTCAGCTTCCGACAAGTCGGCTATTTCTCAAGATGCAGCACTAATTGCATGCAGACACGCGATTCCTTGGCCGAAGGGTCTGTCAGCGACTGGAGGTGACCCCCCTTCCACCAACGATAAAGCACTATAGGTTCGCTCGTTGATTGGAAGTGCATGCGTTCGTGATGACCACCATAGCTCGAGCCTCCTCTGCCACCCAGTGCATCCCACTCGGCGATCTGAATGTCTTTATGACGAGACGTAGGAGGACTGGAGAGAACAGCCGTAATTTCGGTGGAGTCTCCCTCGCGGCGCGGATCCGTCACCATAAACGCCAATAGCATGTCGATGCTCTCGTCTTGGATCGAGTTCTGGGCTAAATCTGCAAATGTACCAGCGAGCAGTTGCCGCTTGGCAGTCAATTCACCAGCCTCGAACAACTCCATATCGATGCGGTAGGATGTGGAATGCCCGTCGTATTGGACGCGATACGCGAAGGAGTTGCCGGTTATCACCGAGAGCAACGAAGCATGCTCCCCCCCAAATTCGACCGGTGTTAGCGTCAACCCGGGCTCAGACTTATCAGTGCAAGACGTTAGTGCTGTGGTAGCGAGGAGAGCGGTAATCGCGATGGTAATCGGTGAGAAATATTCTTTCATTGGAAATAGCGCTCATACAGGAGGTGAAACTGTCTTTACAACAATCGGTTGAGGACTGCTCCGAAAAGGTAGACAGTTAATCACGTTCCGTCACTCCAAAACAACAAGCATCATGGCGACCTCATCGCGAAATAGCTCACTGACCCGAACCACCGGCGAGACCGACATCCGTCTCGCCCTTAATGTGGACGGCACCGGCACGTCGTCGATCGATACGGGAATTCCCTTTTTCGATCACATGCTAATTCTTTTCGCCAAGCACGGTCGTTTCGATCTCGATGTGAAAGCGAAAGGCGATATCGAAATCGATTTTCACCACACCGTCGAAGATACAGGCATTGTTCTCGGACAGGCATTCAAAGAAGCGCTCGGAGAAAAGCGTGGGCTCTTCCGCTACGGATCGGGGCATTTCCCAATGGACGAAACCCTTGTCCGCGTGGCGCTCGATATGAGCGGCAGGCCGTTTCTCGACTACCGGGCCCCGGAGAGCGTTCCTCACGTCGGAGAGAAGTTTAACTTTTCTCTCGTCGAGGAATTCCTTCGCGCATTCGCATTCAATGCCCTCACGAACCTCCACGTCGAGATTATCTACGGTCGCGATCCGCACCACATGTCGGAAGCGATTTTCAAGGGGCTGAGCCGCGCGCTCGACGATGCCACCCGTATTGACGAACGAATCGCCGACATCGTGCCGAGCACGAAAGACGTGCTGTAATTCTGTCGAATCCAAGCTACTGAATCTCATGGCTGACAGAATCGGCGTCATCGACTACGGAGGTGGCAACCTCCA
>JAKMGR010000166.1 GCA_022424805.1 Verrucomicrobiales bacterium | reverse complement strand
GAATTGGAGGAGCCACCGGCACGTGTGGCGATGCTGCATCACGATCACAGAGCGGCATCTGTACAATCCCTTGAGAAAGACGAGGACCTAGAGCGAAAGGGAGAATATCTCGACGAGTTGCAGGAGGCCGCTGCCGGTCTCGCTATGCTGATGCGCTCGTCACCGGTCTCCGAAGCGCGCGATCCCGTTGTATTTGCACCGGACGCAGAAGAGGATGAGTCGTCCACTGCACCGATTCCCACAGGAGAAGAGTCAACGGAAGAACCCGTTATCGAAGAGCCTGCCGCTGAGGTGGAGACAGAAGAAGAGGCCATCTCCGAAGTCGCCGTCTCCGCAGGCGAAGTGTCCACTGAGCCAGCCGATGAGAAACCTTCCCGAATTCTCGCGCTTCTCGGCGACGAAGTTTCCGAAAAGTTTACGCGCATCGATTCCGGCTTGAACGATCTCGAGGATCTCGTCAATAGGATTGAATCCAGTCTCGCCGAGCTGACTCTTCCTGATCAAGAGGAAGAAGAAGAGCCTGTCGAGAAGGCGGCGTAAATCGCTTGGTTTATGAAGGGAGCGGCGACTTCAGTCGTCGTTGATGTGCAAAGAGGCGGCAGCTAAAGCAGCCGGTCCAGTTCAGTTATTGCTGCAGCCCTCTCGTGATCTCGTTAAAGAAGCGGGAGATTCACTTTCTCCCTGCTTGTGAGCTTTACATTTTCTTCCCTTCACCGTAGGTAAGCGACCATGGGAAAATTTGGAGCATTGTGGGGTTTTCTGGGTGTTAACGCTCTTCTTGGGTATGCCGTCTATCGGCTCGCTCCGAGAGCAATGGAGGCGCTTGAGTCAGAGCTGGAGACGAAGCATTGGGTCTTCCTCGTGATTTTCGCCATTTTCATGCTCGTGGCGGAAGGTTACCGCGGGTTTCAGAAGAAGTTCTCTCCCAGGACAGCGGCTCGCGTGAAGTATCTCCACGATAATCCCAAGCCGCTCCATGTGTTGCTCGCCCCATTTTTCTGCATGGGGTATTTTTTCGCAAAGCGAAAGACACAAATCACGGCGATCTGCTTGACCGTGGGAATCATCCTGCTGGTGATCCTCATCCGTTATCTGCCGTTCCCATGGCGCGGACTGGTCGACTTTGGCGTCGTGCTCGGCTTGAGCTATGGGATTTTATCCTTCGTGATTTTTACCGCGCAGGCTCTGTTCGGGAAAAGCTATCCGCATTCTCCCGAAACACCGGAGAGCTGAATCAGCTCGTCTTGGTCCAGACGTGGCAGCGTCCGTTGGAGTAAATGTCCTTGTAGACGACCTGCGTCACCTTGCGGCAGCAGCGTCGACCATTGCTATCGTAAGTGACACGGGAAGTCCGCTTGCGGCTCACCACGACTGTTTTAACGACGTAAGGAGTGTGCTTCACTTCGCCACAGCACGGAGCTGAGTTGTAGCGCCGGCGATCTTCGTAGTGGCGGTAGCGAACGAGCTGGTTGTCACGGAGAGTTTGAAATTTGATCGTCACGCAATTTCCGCAACTTGATCGAGTAGAGTATCCCGTTCCGCCGGCAGTAGCGTCGGAGAGTGGAAGGGGAGTGGCAAGGGCGAACAGGGCAAAGGAAGTAGCAGTTTTGATCGTAATTGGCAGATTTGAGCGGTGAATATGAGGAATTCTCAAAGCGCCCAATCAAAAATAAATATTATTTCCAGTATGCTAATTAAAGGAAATGCGCCTTATCTGCTTTAAGTTGCTGGAGACTGGCTTTGCAGCCTCTTTGCTACTTCTGCAGCTCAGCCGCAACGGCGTCGAATAATTTCATTTTCAGATCTTCGCTATATCCGCTGTGGGTCCAGGCGACTTTGCCGTCTTTTCCGATGACCACGGTGTGGGGGGTTCCGTCGACGAGATAGGCGTTGCTGACCTTGAGGTCGAAATCGAGCGATACGGGAAGGTCCTGCCATTTTCGGGCCTCAAGGAATCCGGTAATGATGGGAACAGTTTCGGCCTGGTTCACGGCTTGAAAAACAACCGATCCCTGAGGGAAGGCACCAACGACTTTCTGCACATCTGGTATTGCCCTGATACATGGTCCGCACCAGGTGGCCCAGAAATCGAGTACGACAACACGACCTTTGTGCTTGCTGAGCTCAAAATCAGATTCTTTCCCTAGTTGGCTGAGCTTGATGGTAGGTGCGGGTTTCCCAATGAGAGGAGAGACCTGCTTATTCTCTCCCGTAGGAATGTCAGGGTCAGGTGTGAGGGTGAGTTGCCAGTCGGAAAATGCGGAGATCCCCGATTTCTCGAGTTCATGAGCGGGAGTAGCCGGTCCTCTGCGCATTTCGCGAATGTTCCCGATGGAGACAATGCAATCTCCAAGGATCGCAGATTTTCCAACGAAGCGGCTGTTCTCGATTCGTTCGGACTGGAGGCGAAGGCGGCTCCCATCCATGAGGGTGAACTGATGGGTCACTGGAAAGTGATCAAAGGATTGCAACGGGCGCTTCACCACCTTTTCTTCACCTTCTTTCTCCTGATTCACAGGCGGCTCCTTTTCGGGCTCTTCTCCCGGAACGGGTGGGCGAAGCCAGACGATGGCAGAAACCCGAGTTCTTGGCAGCTCGAG
>JAKMGR010000158.1 GCA_022424805.1 Verrucomicrobiales bacterium | reverse complement strand
ATCGGTAATTCACTGACCTGGGACACGGTTCCTTCCAAGCTTGATGGCGATGTGCAGTGGCATGTCGATTGCGGAAAGAGCCTGCCTTGGATGTATGAAAACTCGCAGAAACCCTGTGTGAAATCGTCGACGCTCTGGCCGGATGCGCTGGAGAAAAAGCAGTATGATCTCGTTTCGGTTCAGGTGCACTACAGGAGTACATTGCCGGAAGATGCGGCTGTGATTTCCGAACTCCTTACTCTGCAGCAGAACGCGATTTTCGTCATTCACACAGGTTGGGCGAAGTCTGAATCTCGAGCAGATGAATATGCGAAGACGGATGCCAAGGGCACCATGGCGCATAGTCCCGCTTACTTTCAGGAGTTGTTGAAGGTGCTACGTAAGACCCATCCCGATCGTGAGTTTTGGCTGACACACGCTCATGATGTTCTCGCTCGTGTTGCCGATGACATCGAGGCGGGTGAAGCTCCATTCGACGCTATCGAGGACGTGTATCGTGATGCCATCCACATGAATGTCGTGACCGGCAGATACCTGATGCACAACGTAATGCGCTATGCGATGGGACAGCCGCGCTCTGTGAAAGGCTTCGAGAAGATACCGGCGAACATAAAATCGTATTTCGATTCCATTCTCGACACTCTCCCACAAATGAGCGATGCAGCCCCGGAAAAGCCGGTCGCGAAGCGATAAGCGAATTTTTTTTCAGACTATATTTCCTCCTTGCAGGAAAGCCGAAACGAAACGAGGGCAAACAATGAGCGATGCGGAGACAACAACTGACGCAGACGAAAGAGCTTCGACCTTGACCGATGTCGAGATCAAGGATGCTAAAGTCATTTTTGACGCAGTGTGGTCCGATTTGGTTAATGAGATAGGTGTCGAGGAGCTCATGTTCCCGAAAGAGATCATTCTCCTCGGTGGTGCGCCGGGTGCCGGAAAGGGAACGAACACGGACTTCATCATGAAAGCGCGAGGCTTCACCTGTCCGCCCATCGTGGTCAGCTCCCTGCTCGATAGTCCCGAGGCGAAGGCTCTCAAGGACAAGGGAATGCTGGTAGGAGATCGCGAAGTGATGGGAATCCTGCTTCGAAAGATGCTGGAATTGGAGTTTCGCGATGGCGCAGTGCTGGATGGATTCCCGCGTACGAAGGTTCAGGTCGAGTGCATGAAGCTGCTCGTCGATAAGATCCAGCAACTTCATCGCGAGCATATCGGAACTCCCACTGCGGGGCAATTTCGGCGCCCGACGATTCATGTCATGGTGCTTTTCGTCGATGAAAAGACGAGTGTCGACCGGCAACTTTTTCGAGGAAGCGAGATTCAAAAACTCAATGAAGAGGTCAAATTGACCGGAGTGGGGGAGATTCTAGAAGTTCGGCCAACCGATGTGGATGTAGAAGCAGCAAAGCGACGTTATCAAGTTTTCAAAGAAAGCACGTGGGATGCTCTGCAATCTCTGAAGGAAGTCTTTTTCTACCATCTCATCGACGCACGCGGAGAGGTGAAAGAGGTGGAAAAGAACATTTTCAACGAGCTGCAGTATCAAAGTTCGCTGGAGCTGGAGCCTGATACTTTCGAAGTAATTCGCGGTATCCCGATTGCGAGCGAGCTGGTGCTTCATGCGCGACAGGAATTGGTGAAGCGCCTCGATTCGTATTCACGTGATCATCGGGAGCTGTTCTGTGAAATCGTTGATCTGATCAATTCCAAGTTCATCCCCATCATCAGCCGCCATGCGATTTCCGGTCGGGCCGTGATCAACAATGAAGACGAGGTGCTTTCCAATCCACTGGCTCTCACGATGCTGATCGACATTTTCTCGGATCGCGGCTATCACGCCGTAATCGACAAGCAGCTCAGTCGAATTCCGGAGCGGGTCAATGCGAATACGGGCGAAATCGAATTTCGCCCCAACACAACCTATCGCATCCGGGTTTATTTCGAAGGATCGGAAATTCGAAACTGAGAAGGGATCGGCCTGGGGCAGGTGCAATTCACGCTGCCGAAGATACCGCACAGTCGGCAGCTAGACAGCCGGTCCGATGCAATCCTGTCAGGTCAGTGACCTGACCCTGTTGGGTGTGCGACTCTACCGTCTCCGATCTACTTGATAGTGATCTGGATTGCCTCGGATTTCCGGAAGCCCTCGCGACGGTCGTTAGGGCGGCGAATGGCACCCCAGAATGACTCCCAGGGTTCGATGTCGGCACGTCCCGCTCCTCCGCTGAGAAGGACTTTGTTCGAAGTGGTTCGGAAATGGATCAGGCGGGGACCAAAAGAAGGACCCTGAATCTTCATATCGCGGATTCCAGAAGGAAAATGACGAATCAGGGTATCGAAGTTCCGCGTATTGTATCCAGGCTCAAAACCCAGCTGCGACCAGCCTTTTCCGCGTGAATCTCGCAATTCCCTCGGTAGATCCATAATGACTTCGTTGTTGTGCACGACTTTGCGAACATCGTCGAGTTTCACGCCTTCATCAGGAAAGTCGTGGCCGAAGTAGCGGTCCTTGTTCTCGCGAGCGAGTCCAGGAATTCGAAAGTAAACGTATGGATTGTCTCCGGTTCCTTCCTCGGGAATCTCAGCAGAGTAGGAGGCTGCCATTCCTTTGGTGTTGAGATAAAGCTGAACCTCAAATTTCACTTCATCTTCTAGAATCATTTTCCATGTGAAATCTTTCCCGTCAAATTTTGGCTCT
>JAKMGR010000149.1 GCA_022424805.1 Verrucomicrobiales bacterium | reverse complement strand
TTCAACTCAACGAAGAAGCCGGCACAAAAACCTGGGTGGATCGCCATCCCGACATCAAGGACTTCTACGACAAGAACGACATTTTCACCGTCACCAACAAGGAAAGGAACGAATACAAGAAATTCCTCGAGGGACTCAAAGACTGGGAGCGCACCGCCTTTGAACGCGCCGTGAAAGAGGATAAGAATTACTACGTACTCGAGTTTTCCAACATCGGTGGACTCGTCATGCCAATCATACTCGAGTTGGAACTTTCCAACGGAAAAAAGGAACGGATCCACATTCCCGCAGAAATCTGGAGACGAAATCCGAAAGAGGTCCGCAAGTTGATCGTTCTCGAAAAGGGGACGGAACTTACCAGCGTCATCATCGATCCAGATTGGGAAACAGCCGATGCCAACATCGAGAACAATCACTATCCCCGCCGCATGATTCCATCTCGGCTGGAGTCTTACAAATCGAAGCGCTCCGGGCTATCGAATCGGGACATCATGAAAGACAGCAAAACAAAGCTGAAGAAGGACGAAAAGAAGGATAAAGATGGAAACAAAGAGTAGAGCTGCGGCCATCCTGGCCGTCATTCTGGTGACCTCGCTATCACTTGCCCACGAGCAGAAAAACGCTCTGACGGATATTCTTTACAATGAGCGAACAGGTAATCTCGAAATCACCCACCGACTCAGCCTCCACGATGCCGAGCATACCGTCCAGAAGACAACGGGCCTGCGAGCCGACCTGACTCAATCACGAAAGGCTCGCGAAGCTTTCGCCCAATACGTTGCCAGCCATTTCAACCTGAATCGCGAAGACAAGTCAGTCCTCGATCTCGACCTTGTTGGTCAGGAAATCGATGGCGGCTACCTCTGGGTCTACCAGGAGACAAAGATCCCCGCGCCCACAAATTCTCCTTTTGAAATTCAGAACACAATCCTGCTCGACATTGTCAAGAATCAAACCAACACGGTGAACGTTCGCTTTCGCAAAAAAGTCTCGACCTTTGTATTTCGATCAGGATCCGGAAAGAAACCCTATCCAGGACCATCCACATCTAATAAGCCCACCAAAAGCTGACCCAACAGGGTCGAGTCAGTGACCAGATCGCGTTACGCCTCCAACCTAACCTTGTTGTCTTTTGCCATGAACCGAAAAACAATCGCAACTGAAAATGCACCCGCTGCCATCGGGCCATACAGCCAGGCAGTAGAGGTAAACGGAACAGTATATGTGTCAGGGCAGATTCCCCTCGATCCCGAAACCGGTGAGATTGTCGATGGTGGAATTTCGCCACAAACGATTCGGGTTCTCGAAAATTTAAAAGCCGTTGTCGAAGCCACTGGTGGAACGATGGCGGACGTCTCGAAAGTCACTATCTACATCGTCGACATGAAACAGTTCGCGACGGTGAATCAGATTTACGGCTCTTACTTTCCGGCACCTTTCCCCGCTCGCACTTGCGTCGAAGTCTCTACCTTACCGAAAGGCGTCGACGTCGAAATGGATGCGATCGCTCACAGGAATGATTGAATCACGATGAAGATCGCAATCTTTTTCAGCCTGCTTCTTTCGACCGCCACATTTTGTCAGGATCGACCGAACATCGTCTTCATCATCGCAGACGATCTCGGATGGGCAGATGTCGAATTTCACGGAGGAAACACCCCAACACCTAATCTGAAACGACTTCTCGCGGAAGGAGTGGAATTGAACCAGCATTATGTCGCTCCGGTTTGCAGCCCAACCCGAGCGGGCTTTCTGACAGGGAGATACTGGAGCCGGTTTGGCATCACAACTCCGATTAACAATCAGGGCTTGCCCTTCGAAACCGTGACTCTCTCCAAAGCCCTTGGTGATGCGGGCTATTCGACTGCCCTGATTGGAAAGTGGCATCTCGGGTCAAAACCTGAGTGGGGTCCAAATCACTTTGGCTTTCACCATAGCTACGGCTCACTAGCCGGGGGCATTGCTCCTTACAATCACAAATACAAAAAGGGTGAGTTTTCAACGACGTGGCACCGGAACCACGAACTGATCGATGAGCAAGGGCACGTCACCGACTTGCTGACGGACGAAGCTGTGAAGTGGATAGGAGAAAAGACGTCTACCAAAAACACAAATCCGTTCTTTCTCTACCTCCCCTACACAGCTGTTCACCTCCCCATCCGCGAACCGGACGAATGGCTCGCAAAAGTCCCGAAGGAAATTGAGGGTGAAGTTCCGAGACAATATTCCGCCTGTATCCTTCACCTCGACGCGGCAGTTGGTCGTGTCGTTGACACGATCGACAAGGCCGGGGAAAAAGACAATACGCTTATCATTTTCACGAGCGACAATGGAGGTTCAACCGCGCAGAATAACGACACGAAATACCCAGACGACAATTGTCCGAATGGCAATTTACCCGGCAATAACGAACCGTTGCGCGGACGGAAGGGCATGCTCTACGAAGGGGGGATTCGCGTTCCCACCATCGCAAGGTGGCCGGCAAAACTCCAGGCAGGAGGAAAATTCGATACCCCTGTCTGCGTGATCGACTGGATGCCCACATTCTGTGCGATTGCAGAGGCAAAGCCGGAGACCGAAACGTTGCCCTGGGATGGATTGAATCTGCTTCCAGCTCTGACCGGCGAAGGACGTCTCGCCAAACGCCACCTCCACATCGCCGGAACCCGAAACAGCTGGGCAATCCGAAGTGGTGACTGGAAACTGATTCATACCAAGCTGAAAAGTGAAGAGACAAAATCTGAATTATTCGACCTGAAAAACGACCCGAACGAAACCAACGACCTGACAGCAGAGAATCCTGACAAAGTCACTGAATTAATGGACCTGCTGGAGTCAGAACGAAAACGCGATATCGCCACCCGCGGCGGCATATAAGAAACGTCATGAAAAAACTTCTTCCGCTACTGTTTCTTTCCGTCCTGATTACTCACCCGAGCAAGGCACAGGACAAACCGAACATCGTAATTCTCTACGCCGACGATCTCGGCTATGGCGATGTCCAATGCTACAATCCGGAACGCGGGAAAATCCCGACGCCTCATATTGACCGCCTCGCGACTGAAGGAATGCGGTTCACAGATGGCCACTCTTCCTCAGGCGTCTGCACGCCATCCCGATACACGCTCCTGACCGGTCGCTACCACTGGCGCTCACGACTTCAGGGCGGCATTGTTGGCCTCTGGGGAGCGCCTCTGATCACGGCGGATCGCATGACGGTTGGATCTTTCGCGAAGGAACACGGCTACCGCACCGCGTGCATTGGTAAATGGCATCTCGGCTGGAATTGGCCGATCCCGAAAGAAAAGATGCCACTTTTCCGAACTACAGGCTACCGAGGGAAAAAGGATCTTCAGGCCACCGATGAACATCGGACAGCATGGAGAGAAGTTTTCTCAAAGCCTATCCCCGGTGGCCCCACCGCAGTTGGTTTTGAAGAATACTTTGGAACCGATGTACCGAACTGGCCGCCCTATTGCTATATTGAAAATGATCGCACCGTCGGGATCCCCTCGGAGTACGCAGGTGTAAAGCTCTTCGAGAAAAACCAGGCCAGCCAGCAAGGACCGGCATTGGAAGGCTGGACCCTGGAACCGATCCTCCCTACGCTCGGCGATCGCGCCGCCGGCTACATCGAGCGGGAGGCGAAAACCCCGGAGCCGTTTCTTCTCTATCTCCCCTTCACTTCGCCCCACACACCGCTTTCGGTAAACGACGAATGGAAGGGCAAGAGCGGATTGAACCTCTACGCCGATTTTGTCATGGAGACGGATGCCATTGTCGGACAGGTTTTGGAAGCTTTGGAGAAAAGCGGTGCTGCCGAAAATACGCTCGTTATATTTACCAGTGACAACGGCTGCGCCCACTACATCGGAGTGAGCGACCTGGAGAAAATGGGGCACTACCCATCCGGCCCGCTCCGCGGATACAAGGCTGATGCCTGGGAGGGTGGACACCGCGTTCCGTTTATCGTTCGCTGGCCTGGAATTGTGGAGGCAGGAATCGTCAATGATCAGCTGGTTCATCAGGCTGATCTTCTCGCGACCGTAGCCGAAATTCTCGACGCCGCCCTTCCCGAAAACGCCGGTGAAGACAGCTTCAGCCTTTTGCCTTTGCTCAAGGGCGGCATCGCTCCAATTCGCGAGACCTCAGTGAGTTGTTCGATTCGGGGAACACCCAGCCTGCGGCTCGGTCCATGGAAATACATCGCCGCTCGAGGCTCAGGAGGCTGGGGAAAAGGCGGAGACCAGAGCCAGCCCGTTCAGTTATACAACCTGTCTGATGATATCAGCGAAACGAAGAATCTTGCTGCAGAAAAACCAGCGAAACTGACAGAGCTTCAGACCAAACTGGAGGAAGTCATTTCTCGCGGCCGCAGCACTGCGGGCGAGCCGCAAAACAATGATGTAAAAGTGAAGCGCTACCCGGAAAAGCCGAAAGCGTAACCGCTAGTCCGAAAACGATGTTTGGATTTTGTTCGAGCTTTTCTTTCTTTGCGAGAAGGATAAGAGGCTCTTCACGCAGGACTTTGACCAAGAATTACCCGGGCATCTCGAAAGGAGGAAGCGCGATGATCGCCGCGTCGAGTCTTCGATCTTTCAATTCGCTGAACAGCGCTTCAGATGGGCCCGGTTTAATTTCCAGAGTCAGCTTCGGAGCTTCCTTTGCGAGCTGACGAATCGCGCCGAGCAGAATCCCGGTGAGAGCAACTCGGTATCATAGTGCTGCTCCAGAATTGCAATTCGCTGCCCCACCGCAGCAGCCGTCAGATTCTGCGCTCGCGCCGCTCGGGCAATCGATCCCAACTCGGCGACGCAGATGAGGCTCTCGAAACAGCGAATGTCCATGTTTTGGTCGAACTGCTGAATCAAAAGCGTTTCTTTCTTCCCGGTAAAGAAGTAAAAGCTAGAGCTTTACCGGCAAGGCGATACACTCGATAACCTTTTTGATCCAACTGCGCCCCATGAGTAATCCGGAAGATCCTGACCAGTCCCCCGAAGTAGAACACTTCGAGCCCGTCGCCGGGATAGAACAAGCGGCTACCGGAACCGCAGAGCAGCCCGACATCGTAGTCGATTCGGCCAAGGTGCTGAAGCCCTCGAAGCTCCTTGCTATTCTCATCCTCGCCTTCGGACTACTGGCTAGCCTCTATGTTGCGGCGAAGGTGGATGTTCACTGGATCGAGCAGAAGACGGTCTACAATACCTACCCAAATAACGCGGGCGAACTCGTCTACACCTACAAAGGACAGGAAACTCTCGTGGGGGAAGTCACCCCATACCTCAAGTCCCCTCTGCGACAGGAAGCGCTCTCCTCGGCGAAAGGAAAACCGGAGCTGGAGAGCCAATGGGTCGTCGAGACGATTTCACAAAACGGAATCGAACAAACTCAATACGCCTTGCTGGAAGCCAAATTTCACTTCGGCTTCTGGTCTCTGCTGCCTGCTATCATCGCAATCGGTTTATGCCTTGTCACAAAGGAAGCCCTCACCGCGCTCTTCAGCGGCGTCGTTGTCGGGGCATTTATGTTAGGCCGTTTTGACATCACGGACGCGGTCCTTCTGCCCAGTCTCGGAAGCAAAAGTGCGGCGGGGATTATTCTCCTCTACCTTTGGCTGCTCGGCGGGCTCATGGGCATCTGGTCTCGGACCGGCGCGGCCCAGGCTTTCGCCGAATACATGACGAGGCATTTTGTGAAAGGACCGAAATCAGCAAAGTTCGTTTCCTGGCTCATGGGCGTGATCTTTTTCCAGGGAGGAACCATCAGCGTTGTTCTCGTGGGGACCATCGTGAAGCCGGTCGCTGATCAACAGAAAGTCAGTCACGAAGAGCTTTCCTACATCGTTGATTCAACGGCGTCACCGATTGCCTCGGTTCTCGCCTTCAACGCCTGGCCGATCTATGTGCAGGCTTTTCTTTTCGTTCCCGGCGTCGCTTTCCTCGCAACCGAAGCAGATCGACTGAATTTCTTTTTCGATAGCGTCGGCTTCAGTTTTTACGGAATTCTTGCTGTGCTCGGGACCCTGCTACTGAGCTTTGGCATCACTCGTTTTGCCGGCCCCGGAATCCGGAAAGCCCATGAACGTGCTCGAACCACGGGCCAGCTCGATGCTCCCGATGCCCGGCCCATGAGCGCGAAGGAATTACACGTCAGCCAGGTGCCTGAGGGATACAAAACTCACGTGCTGGAATTCTTCCTCCCCCTCACTCTGCTGATCGGGACAGCTGTCGGCACATTTATATACATGGGCAGTCCGAAAGTGAATTGGGCTTTCGGGATTGCTCTTCTTGTCTCCATTCTTGTAGCGCTTTGCAAAGGCATGAGACTCGGCGATGTCGTCGAGGGAATTGGTGACGGACTCAAAGGCGTCGTCTTTGGCTCGGTCATTCTCGTATTGGCTGTCACGATCGGTTCCATCAGTCGCGAAATTGGTGCCGGCAGTTATATGGTGGAGTTGCTAGGGGACAAAATCCCCTACATTGCTTTGCCGGTGGCGTTGCAGCTACTCACCATGATCATCGCCTTTTCAACCGGAACTAGTTGGGGGACCTATGCGATTGCCTTTCCTCTCTCCATGCCGCTTGCCTGGAGCGTTGTTCAAGCAAACGATCTCGCGAATCCCGAGCTGTTCATGTCGGTCTGCTTTGCGACAGTTCTCAATGGCAGCGTATACGGTGACCAGTGCTCTCCCATTTCCGACACAACCATTTTGAGTTCGATGACAACGGGATGCGATCTCACGGACCACGTCAAAACTCAGATTGTTCCGGCGAGCTATGCAGCTGCCTTCGCGGCGATTCTCTGGACCGCGACAGTGGCATTTTTTGCGTAAAGATGAGTCATTTGCCTGCTCTCTTTGAATCCATCTTTCGCAGGCTCCAACAGCAATAGCCGTGGCTGTTCTGCACTCCGCAAATACGCCCTTTGCCGGTTTTTCGGCGGGGGCGTAAATTCAGGCGTGAATGAAACAAAACCACTTCCAGCGCAACTGCGAAGACACGAGTCGTAAACTCGGGAGACGTGGCTTTATCCAGACTGGTCTCGGAGCTCTTGGCGGGCTCGGACTCACTGATATGCTATCCCTGCAGAGTCAGGCGGGATCTGCAGCAAAAGACAACCGTTGTATCTTCATCTGGTTGGATGGTGGGCCATCGCACTACGAGAGCTTTGATCCAAAACCGGATGCTCCGTCGGAAATTCGAGGCGAGTTCGGCACCGTTCCGACCACCGTTCCGGGCGTTCACTTCTGCGATCGGTTCCCAAAGCTGGCAAAGACCTTCGATCAATTCACCGTGATTCGCTCAATCGCGCACAACCAGAACAATCACGGTGCGGGCAATCACTATCTCATGACGGGTCGACCCACACCCGTTCCTGTCGGATGCGGAGCATACGTCACCTTTCATCCCAGCTTCGGATCCGTCGTCAGTAAGAATCGCACCACTCCCCACGGACTGCCATCTTATATTTCCGCTCCGCGCATGTCCCGTTCAGGAGGGCCTAACTTCCTCGGCGCGCAGCATGCTCCCTTTATCATCGCCGACAATCCCGATAGCAGCAGCTTTCGCGTACGGGATGTGACTTTACCAAAGGAAATCGAGGAAGGTCGATCCACCACACGAAAGGAACTGCGCCGATCACTCGACAATCTTCAACGCATCACTGATGCTGCTGCCGAGGACCCTGCCGTTTCTTTTGATGACTACTACGCAACGGCGAACAATCTGATCACTTCACCCGAGGCCCAGGCCGCCTTCGATATTTCGCAGGAGTCAGAAAAGACGCGGGAAAAATACGGACGCAATGATTTTGGCCAGCGCCTTCTCCTTGCCCGTCGCCTCTCCGAAGTCGGAGTTCCGTTCACAACGGTTTACTACGGCGGGTGGGACGCTCACCGCAAACTCTTTGAGAGCTTCAAAAAAGATGGCGGAAAAGCGGAACGTGTCGATACCGGAGTCAGCGCTCTGATCCAGGACCTCGCTGATCGTGGCGCCCTCGACAACACAATGGTCGTTTTATTAGGTGAGTTCGGTCGGACACCTAAAATCAACAAGGACGCCGGGCGAGACCACTGGTCTTTCGCCATGTCGGTCCTCATGGCAGGCGCAGGAATCCCCGGCGGACAGATTGTCGGGGCAACTGATGTGAAAGGCTATTACGCCAACGAAAACATTTACGCGCCCGAAGATTTCGCTGCGACGCTCTACAACAAAATGGGAATCAACCACGAGGCGATTCTGCACGACACCGCTGGCAGACCAATCCAGCTCGTCAACAACGGCCGTCTCATCAAGGAACTCTACGCTTGAAAGCCCTCGCGGCCAGTTTCCTAGCGCTCTTCATCTCTGCGCAAACACTCTTCGCAGCGCCTCCCCAGTTCGATGCGATTCAGCCTTCGGGCGGACAAGTCGGCTCTAGCATCGACCTCACCTTGCATGGGAAATTCGATCCCCGGCCCTGCCAGCTTGGCTTCTCTGACAAGGGGTTCTCCTTCACACCAGATCCGGAAAAGGCCGGACCAGGAAAACTTC
>JAKMGR010000131.1 GCA_022424805.1 Verrucomicrobiales bacterium | reverse complement strand
GTCGGAAAACACTTCGCTGCTCAGATATTCGTCACCGGGCTTGAACTTTGCCTGACCAATCAATAATTCTCCGTTGTAAGTGGAAACCCACCGACCCGTTGCATCGAGATTTTTCAGAATCGATTCGACCGTGGCGTCGCTGTCATCAACCGGATCCAGAATCGATTCGAGTGACTTTTCACCAACAACGGCTCGATAGGCATTCTTGATCAAATCCAGCATGGGCTCGTTTTTCCAACTGTAATGCTTCGGTAAATTGGAGTCATCATTTGTCGGGGAATAAACATCGCCTTTTCGTTCCATGTAGAGTGGTTTGTTGGTTTCCAACTCGTAGTAGCGTGCCATCCGTCCATCTGGAAGCTTGGACGATTCGAGGTATTTCACAGCGGAAACAATCGGCTCGAGAAATTGTTGATCACCGGTGTGCTCGGCGATGCGAAGGAGCGCGTTCATGACATCTTCCGACTCCCGTCCACTGATCGCTGGCGGCTCAAACCCCCGCGCCCAGATCGGGCGCATAGCTTCGTCGTATTGCTGTGCCCAGGCAGGTTGAGGTTCCGGCATCTGCGCGAGAATCAGAAAATGTCCAAGGTTTTTGAGCGCCTCGTTGTAACGGCTGTCCCCATAAACTTGGTGCGCGGCGATGAGCAACTCGGTCACGGAACCAGCTACCCCATCGTTCAAAGTGAACTGGTCCCAGTATTCTTTGATTCGCCCTTCGGTGCGCCAGTCATAGTCGGGGAAACTGGCTTTCTTTTCCTGAACTGCCTTTACCTTGCCCGTCCATATTTGAGGAAACGCCCCATTGGAAAACTGGGCATCAAGGACTCCGGAAAGCCCATGCTCAACGGCTTCGTGGAGGATCGCATTTTCCTGCTCCAGCACCTCGTCGAGACGAACCAGGAACAGCAGGGCACCCTGCGAGATTTGATCATCGAAAGTCGATTGATTTTTGCCCTTTCCCTTGCCATTTCGATACTGGTCAACTCGCGGACCCGCCGGATCGAACTCAATCTGATTTCGCCATCCACCGGATTCCAATTGACCGTATATCAAGGCTTCCCCCGCTGCGATCGCCGCATCTAGATGCACCTGATCCCCTGTCGCCTTGTAAGCTTCGAGGAAGGCCAGACCAACAGTAGGAGTGCCGGGAGGCTGAACCCAGATCTCAGTAGCTCGCGCTTCCCCTTCCCCCAATCGCAGAGACAGATCAAGTGAGTAGAAATACACGTAGCCTCCGTGTCGCGCAACAGTCTGCGAATAAAAGACGGAAGCCCGTTTCAGCGCATCAGTGACTTCTGATTTCGACGGTGCCGCCTCTGCCATGCCGATCGCGAAAACGAAAATCGCGACGAGAAACTGTATGGAGTTAATCCTGTTTACGAATACACCAGAGAGCTTCATGAGTCCGAACATAGAGATCCTGCCCCGCTACGGCGATAGAAGAATTGGTTTCTTCTTTCAAGTCCCCTTGCCCAATCAACTCAAAACCATCGATTGATGCTCGGAACACGACCGAATCTCCCGCCTGACTCAAGGTGTAGATCAGATCGCCCGCGAGCACAAATGAGCCCCACGATTTCCCCGCACCTGGCAGGCGGTCTTTCCATATCGTTTTACCAGTTTTCATGTCATCGCAGTAGACGACTCCACCGGCATCCTGGTAGTAGAGCTTGCCACCCTTCGCGACACCGCTTCCGATGCCGCCGTTGTGGCGGACCTCCTGCCAGAGCCGATGAGACTCCGTCACTTCGCCACTCCCCCCCACCTTCACTCCGATCGAGTTACCGTAGTAACCACCCATTGCAACAACAATGCCATCGTCATAGACGGGCGAAGTGTAGATCAAGGGATTCAGCCCGCTCGCGGTCCAGAGGACTTCTCCAGTTGCTGGATCAAAAGCTTTCATTTCGATAGGAAAGCTCATGATCAACTCGCGCCGCTCGCCGGTCTCGACGAGAATGGGCGTGCTGAAAGCACCAATCACGCCCTGGGCCGGGCGCTCTTTGAATCCATCAGTTCGTTCCGTCGGTTTCCAGACAGGCTCCTCCCATTTCCAAACCGTTTCGCCGGTCTTCTTATCGAGTGCATAGAGAACTGCGTTTTTCGCCGGGCCATGATAATGGATGACAAGATCATCGATCAGGACAGGTGAAGTCGAGTTTCCCCAAACGTGATCAATCGCTCCAAAATCGCGTTTCCAGAGTTCGTTTCCGTCCAAGTCGTAGCAGAACAATCCGGCCGATCCAAAAGAAACGACGACTCGCCCCTCCTCGATGGCCGGCGATGCTGAGCAGTAGTGATTCGTGCGGTGGGTGCGCTCCTCTTTTTCATACACAATGCCTTTTTCCCAAAGCAGGTCGCCAGATTTTCGATCGAAGCAGAATAGATTTCTGCTTTTGTTAGAACTATCGGGCTGAGTCACGAAGATGCGATCACCGAATACGACCGGCGTCGAATTCCCAGGCTCTGGCAACTCGGCACGCCAAACTACATTCTTTTCCTTGCCCCACTCGGTTGGCAGGCCGGAAGCTTCCGTTTTCCCTGATCCGAGTGGATCTCCCCGCCAGGCAGGCCAGGAATCGGGTGCAGCCTTTGCCGACATTAGGGCCGCAAGCAAAACAACAATCGGGAGAAGTCTTTTCATCATAAGTGAAAATAAACGCAGCGATCCGAAGTCGCTCAAGAAAAACTGAGGGACGGAATCGGGGAATGGTAGTGGTGATTTCCCGATCGCCACCACTGAGGCCTTCTCGATTGCCCATGCCATCATACCGTGGTATCACAACCCCACCATGAGCGCAGAAGCAAAAATCATCGAACTCGGTCTCGAACTTCCTCCGGCACCCCCGAAAGGCGGAGTCTACAAGCCGGTAGTCATAGTGAATAATCTGGCCTACCTCTCAGGACACGGCCCTTACCAAAGTGACGGCACATACCAGACCGGCCGCCTCGGGGAAGACCTGACGCTTGAACAAGGTCAGGCCGCAGCACGACAGGTTGGCCTCGCCCTTCTCGCAACAATGAAGGCGGAACTCGGCTCACTCGATCGGGTCAAGCGGGTCATCAAGACTCTCGCTCTCGTGAACAGTACCGACGATTTCGCCGACCAACCGCAAACCATCAACGGTTTCAGTGAATTATTTGGACAGGTCTTCGGAGACGCTGGCATCGGGGCACGGAGTGCCCTCGGCACGAACGTTCTCCCCGGCAACATTCCGGTCGAAATCGAAGTAATTGTCGAAGTGGAGTAAAGAGTCGACTCCACAACCGAAGGGAGCGTTTACTCCATAGGATATTTCGCGAGCTTCTCGGCAATATCCCTCGCTTTCTTTTGCCCCTCGTCGTCGAGTTTGTTCAGTTCGTAGACGAACTGCTTTCCCGCTTTTTCGAAAAGGCCTTTTTCGCCCTTCACCGCGACGAGGCGGGCATACATTTTTTTACCGTCCGAGTTGATCCACTCCTGCTCCATTGCCCAGAGCGGTTTGGCGACGGTGAGATAGGGAATTTCTTTCGCGGCGATTCCGATGTTGAAAGTGTAGGTCTTGCGCTTGTGGGCCACGATTTCAATATCGGCTCCCACTCCCTGCGGTATCGATGTCGGAATGTCTTTGACCATCACGAGACCGGACTTGGGAACTGTCGCCCCCTCTTTGAACTCGTAGGGGATCTCTTCATCAGCGAGGCCGATCTGAATGATGTGCCCGTCCTCATTCACATGGAAAACGGAGCCTTTGACGTAGAATGCCCCGTATTTGGCATTCGCAATTGCGTTCGGATATTTCGCCTTAATCGCAGAAAGCTGACTGGAACTGAGCTCGATCCAGGGCAGAATCACGATTTCGCCTTCCTCCGTTTCATAGGCGGCTCCATCGGGCGCGACTTCAACCATCTCGGCATTCGCATATGTCTGGCCCGCCACGGTGATAGTCTCACCAGCGATTCCCATGCACGATAAAAGAATACCTGTGCCGATCAGAACAAAAATGATTCTAAAAGGTGCCATGCCTAACTTCAGTGAATCCAAGTCGACTCTTCCCGAGCAAATCAAGGTGCAAACTGACTACCCGCTTCAGACGCGGAGGCGGGCCGGAGAAATTTCTTCTGCACAATTCCATCCGTGCCATTGGAAAGGCGAATGCCAACCCAGTTTTCTCCCGGCTTGGTCATCCGCACAACCATTCCGGCGGGAACAGCACGGACTTCAGACTGCATTTGATTTTCTCCGTAGACCATCATCTGTGCGGTGCCTGTGGTGACATAGTAGTCGTTGCCCGCGCTGTTGAATGTCGTGCTGGCAGGAACAGTTCCTCCTCCCGAGGAATTGCTACCGCGACTACGTCCCGAGCTGGAACGCGTAATGGACAATCCGCGTGAGGGCTTCTCGACTTCCATTCCGGGAAGCTGCACGGATCCAGTTGAGAATGGCATCGCAACCGAATCGCCAGCAGCGTCAGCAGTCGTGTAGGAACCCTCGAGACTTCCTCCGGTTGGAGATTGCGCAGAAGCCCCGGCAGGGAAAAGACTCGCATCGATTCCTGGCGCCGGTGCCGCCTGTTTTTTCTTTCCAAAACTGAACAACCCTCCGCCAGAACTTCCGGCGCTGGCTGTGGATCGCCCGCCATTCGATTTGAGCTTGGAGAATAGACCACCTCCCGATCTTGATCCGCTGGCGTCTGGCATTTCATCGGCAAAAGATACTTGCTGGCCTGCTGGAGTGGATGGCGCCTGGGCAGGCGCTGCTGACTGAGTTGAAGCAGCCCGGCTACCTGAATTTACCGGTGAACTGCCATCGACGAGTTCCGCCCCGGAAATGCGAGGAATCGTCCCCGGCTTGGAAGCAGGTGCTCCCGGAGCTGAATTACCGACGGAACTCCCTTGCGCAAACTGAGGCTCGATTCCGGAGGCATCGACTGAAGCTTCCTCACGTCCTCTTCCAATTTTCGGTGGGCGCAGTTTACTGAAAAATCCACCGCCTCCACCGCTTGGCTCAGAACTCACTGCCATGTTCGGGTCGACCATGCCGGGAGCTGCGGGTGCTGGAGCAGCCTGAGGCTGGGCATCCATCATCGCCTCCATCAATCCAGGCACATGGGTCTCAAATTTATCTTTTTTGAATGGGTTCAGCTTCACTTTGCCGAAAGGTCCGATTCCCGGTGTTTTCTCAGCTCGCTCCTGCGCGGCAAGTTGGCGCTCTTCTTCAATGAGCGAAGTGATGAAGGGATCGGGGACATTGCGCTCGACACGCACTCCACCGTTTTGATTCCAGAAAGACATGTCGTTGGCAGAGACCTTGCGCACTTGTGCCGAATTCCGCTCCCACTTCACTCGCTCCGCCATCTGACGTTTAATGGCCTTCTCCTCGCGAGCCTGCTGGAGAACGCGGTCTTGATTCTGCTCGTCGATGGTTCGATCAGCAGTGCGCGCCATCGATGCTGCCACTGCCTCACCCTGGGCCTGCTGAGCATTGGACCTGATTTGCATCATCTGCAACTGACGCGAACTGGTTGCGTTTGTCGTGCTTGTCGCCATCCCCGCAGCAGCTGCGGGATCGATGGGGTAGGCACCTGCCGAAGGGGTCTGTGCCGAAGCCCAGGCTGAGGATAGGATCACACAACTCACCGAGAGCCGTCGAAGGGCATGAAATTTGAAAAATGAGGACCGGAAAATTACCGGGCAGCTCCTGAGGACTTTGTCAGTCATGATTATCGAAGTTGAAAATCTTTGTCAATTTTAACCCCGACGAGGGGTTTCGTCCAATGAGAGAACAAAAAATCAATCAGTTATTATGGTCATTGTGAAACATTCACAATCATTAGCCTTAAAAGCGGAGAAAGAACCGAGTCGCCCTCTCTAACGCATTTGCGTTTACACAACTTAGGGATTTTGATATTCTCGGAGCGAATTATTGAGAAGGGCTGGTGGATGGCCGATCGATTTCTCCCTGAGTGACGGTCGAACTACGATCGCTCTGATCGTACAAACAACAGGATCGCTTCCTGATCCAAAAATCCTCACCCCGATGCTTAGAAAAATGATTACTCGACCTTTTCTCGCCACCCTGCTCGCTATTGCCTGCTGCTTCGCACTTCAAATGGCAAACGCCCAGCAAACAGTTCAGTCCGTATTCAATAATGGAGTCCGGCTCTACAATCAGGAGAAATATGAGGAAGCCCTGCAGAATTTCGAGCGAATCCTGCAAGCCAACGCCACTCACGTTTACGCCCGCAGCTACGCGGCAAAATGCAAAACAGCCATTGCTGCCGGTGTTGGGAAAAAGAACAATCTCGAAGGC
>JAKMGR010000126.1 GCA_022424805.1 Verrucomicrobiales bacterium | reverse complement strand
TATGATGGGATCCCACCGCATTCTGATACATTCCCGTGATAATCCCGGAGCGGCATGGTGCACAGACTCCGGCGGTAGTGAAGGTATTGGTGTAGCGAGTGCCTTGTTTCGCCAGTTCGTCGAGATTGGGCGTGATGGCGTGTGGATCGCCGAAACATCCGATGTGAGCACTGATGTCTTCAGCCGAGATCCAGAGGATGTTCGGTCGATCGGCAGAGAATGTCGAAGAGGTGATGCAGGTGAGAAGAAAAAGAATCCGACGCATGGAAACGTTTCGCATTTGCGATGCCTCATGACAAGGGCGTGATGAGTCCTTGATACAGAAGTCAACAGGGTCAGGTCGGGCAGGTAAACCTGTCAGGTTGGTGACACAACCCTCTTTCGCCCGGGTATCAGAAGTTCCTACTCTCCAACCGGTATCAGCTTTACCCACCGCAAATCCAGAAGCGCTTGATCGACCGGGCCTTCGGAACGAATGACGAAGGAATTATCAGCAGCGGGCAATTTGATCTCACCGAGGCTCTGTGTCCTGAAGGTTTCCCAGCTCCCCGTGCTTTTGACTTCTCCGCCGAGTGCTTTCTTCCCATTTATGACGAGTTGCCAGCTGTTCCCGGCGGATTCGGGAGAAACGGAGTAATCCCACTCGACTCGGTAGGTTCCAGGCCGGTCGAGAACGACGGTCCATCCGGCGCGGTCTTGTTCCGAGGTCCACCAACCGAGGGCATCAAAGTCAGGCATGTATTCAATTTTATCCCCGGCGAATCGGCATTTAGATGCGCGCAGTTCCACGATTCCCTTTCCTCCGGGACCAACTCGTGCGGAAAGTACTGGTTCCGGTTTTGCGGGAGCCCCGAGCGAAGCGACGTAGGTAATGAGGTCTGCCATTTGTGGTTTTGTCATGGTCGTCTCGAGACCCTCAGGCATGAGGGATATGCCCACAGAAGACATCGATTCGATGTCGGAGCGGAGAATTTTTAACTCACTCCCGTCCGGACCGCGCAGAGTGAAATCGTTCGCGCTCTCGTTGGCGACGAGTCCGAGATGGGATGCTCCTGCATTGGTTTTTACATTCCAGGTAACAAACTTGTCTTCGACTGCTCGATTGGGATCGAGGATAGCCACGAGCAGGGCGTTGCGGGAGCGATCGGAGATGGCGGTGAGGTCAGGCCCGATCGCATTTCCTTGTCCTTCCGCAACATGGCAGGCAATGCAGGTAGTGGCGAAGGACTGCTTCCCGCGTCTGGCATCTCCTTCCATGTCGACAACGGATTTCCATTCGGAGAGCACTTTTTCGCGGTTCGGGTTGGAGGCTGCCGCGAAGAGTTTTTCGGCTCGTTCTTTGATTTCCCCGTTTTCTGATTCTATGAGCCGACTTCTCCCAGCGGCATCGATCTGTGCGGGAGGAATTGTCCCCGCCTCGACAGCAGATAGAAGCGCTTCGGCCCACTCGCCGCGCCCAAGAAGGAGGTTCTGCACTTTCCTGCGATCAGCAGGAGGTAGATGCTCCCATTGTCCGATAAGAGAAGTGGCCGTCGCGATTCCTCGGGTTTTCGAAAGGGTGCTGGAGGCAGCTTCGCGAAGAGTAGGATCGTTTTTCGTTTCTAACAAGGAAACTAGCAGTGGCAGGTCGAGCTCTTCGGAGTAAACGGCGGACGCACCCAGCAATCGGACGGCTTCGAGACGATCACAGGTGGGCGCGTTCGAAGAAAGAGAGAGCGTTCGCGTTTTTTTGATCAAGTCGCGGATAGCTATTTGTGCAGTCGGATCACTTGTGACAGCGTTAAGATCAGGCACTGATTGGAGCAAGCCCAGAAGAAGCGACACTCGCCACGCTTTTGGAAGATCGCCTTCAGAATCGGCAGAGCGAACGAGCGCATCGACATAGGTGTCTACTGCTTCAGGGATTTTCCACTTCGCTGAAAATCCGGCGAGAGTTCTCGTCAGTTCATTGGTCGGGGCCTTGAGTCCGGGATCAAATTTTGAAAGCCGTTCGCGAAAAGCGGGAGGATCGAAATAGCCCAGGGACAAAGCCTCGGCGATATTGGCAATGTTTTTCCGGTTCACCGAACTGAGTGCAATTGCAGAGACGTGTGGATCTGGTCGATGGCGAAGCAGCAGGGCTGCGAGCAAGTCTTGCGACTCCTTGGTTTCGGCATCGCCAAGCAATCCGGCAATTTCCATCGCGACGAAGGAATCGCCAAGATGCGGAGCAACTGATTCGATCAGAGTCGTCTCGTCGATATGCCCGGGGGAAAGGCGGGTGGCGTGGCGAATGACTTCTGGATGGGTGTCTGTCAGGGCGGCTGCGACGATTTTCTCCTCGATCATTCCCAATCCGTCGAGAGTGCAGAGAGCTTGAACTCGAACAGCCGGGGAGGCTGCGTTTGTTGCCAAAGCGGCAACCGCCGGCGCAGTGTCGGTTGCCTTTCTCCACAACAGCATCTGATGAACGAAATCACGGACCGTGCCGTTTCTCGTGTCGAGTCGGGCGGCAAGTGCGGCGTTATCGAGTTGATCCAGCTTCGGTATTACGAGTTTGGATTCATCGTCGGGCACGATCCGATAAATTCTCCCTAGATTATCCCCGGCGCGAATCTGAACTCCCTTTCTTCGATCAATTGGAATCCACTCGGGATGCTCAATGACGCGGCGATACATATCGGCGATCCAGATTGCACCGTCGGGTCCAGTTCGCATGGAAACGGGACGGGACCAGTTGTCGGTCGATGCGAAAAATTCGGATTCCTTCTCTGACGGATGTCGATCTGAGACAAATGTTGCTCCGCTTGCCTCCACGACCTGGCGACTGACGAGATTGTGAACTGGCTCGCAGATGAAAATGTTTCCTTGAAGCTCGTCGCCCAGTACATCGTCGCGATAGATGTTCGGTCCGCAGACGGAGGTAAAGCGATTGGCTCGGTCGGGCTGATTAAAACGCACTTCGGTTTTGCTGATGGGAAAGACGGGAGCGGCACCCGGAGTCTTGGGGACGCTGACGGTTGGGCTTGGCGGCGACAAATCAGGATTTCGCTGCAGGCGATGCCACAACATGGGGTAGTGCCAGATGGGATTGCTGTTATTGCAACCGAACCAGTTGCCCCAGTCGTCCCGGTAGCGTCCGCACTGGGTTCGGCCGGAAAGCGGTTCGTGCTTTCTGGTAACCGGATCGATGCGCAGGTCAAGCCCGCGAATATCGACTTCGTCGCGCGTTTCCTTCGACAAGATGATGCCGCCTCCATCGCCGTTCGCGACGTGCAGCCAGTTGTCGAGTCCCCAGGCAAGGCCGTTGACGCGATGTTGCTGGTTGGAACGGGCGAAGCCGGAATACCACGTTTCACGCTTGTCCGCTTTCCCGTTGCCATTGGTGTCTTCGGCGTAAAAGATTTCCGGCGCGGCAGTGACGAGGATGCCTTTGTCCCAGACCTTGACCCCGGTTGGATAGCTGAGCCCATCCAGAAATATAGTTGCCTCATCGTAGCGACCATCGCCGTCGGTATCCGTGAGCACTTTAATACGCCCGCCCGGCTCATTGAGAGGATCGTCGAGGCCGTTCCACGTCAATCCGTTTGGGTAGTCCCTCATCTCTGCAACCCAGAGTCGGCCATCCGCTCCCCAGTCAAAAGCAACCGGATCCATAACGAGTGGTTCAGCTCCGACGAGTTCGACACGATACCCATCGGGAACCTCGATCGTGGCGAGTGATTGCTCCGCTGACAAGGCTTGGTCGGCAGGCTTCGGGCGTGGGGCCTCTGCGACAACGTTTGCAATCACGGACGAGAACAGAAAAATGAACGTTAGGTGAATGCTTCTCATCATGGATGATTGATAGGTGCTTCTAACAGGAAACGCGTAATCTGGAAATCCCGTATTTCTTCGCTTTCTCTCGGATCGTGAGACGAGAAAGTCCGAGCCACTTCGCCGTCTGGCTGATGTTGCCGT
>JAKMGR010000125.1 GCA_022424805.1 Verrucomicrobiales bacterium | reverse complement strand
GAGCAGAATTCTTCCGTGCAGACTCCAGTGAAAGCCATCGGAACGAAGAGAAGCAGAATATTTCCGCTACCGAGCTGTTCGCTCAGTTTCACCACCTCAGGCCCTTCTGCGCCGAGGGTGGTGAGTTCAAAGTCAGGTGCTTGTGTTCCAGTAGATAGTGCCATGGTGATTTGGTTTTATGGTGTTAGAAGTTGGGTGTCGGAAGGGGATGGTAAGGAAACGCTTGTTCGGGTCAAGATGGATTCACTGGTTTTGCAGGCAATCAGAATCCTGTAGCTACGTTTCTCAAACCCTCATTTCAGATCACTCGCGCGAAGCTGCCCAAAGCTCACAGACCGAAAAATTGTCAGGGCGTGGCTTTGCCAATTCCAATTTTGATGCACTTATCGACAGCGGTGCTAAATCGCCAACCGAATCCCGGTGTGACAGGTCGAGGAATCGGGTGTGTTGTGGGCGCGGGCTGAATTCCGGTATCGATTGCAGTAGGAGTCGTGGCAAAGGAATGACCCACCTCGAATGACGCGAGCGGATCCTGTATCGGGACCCTTTGGATTTTTCCGGTCGCCTTTCGAATGCCAACTCGGACTGAACCAGTCGGCGGTCCATTCCCACACGTTTCCGACACAGTGATAGAGGCCAAAGTCGTTCGCGCGAAAACTTTTTGCCGGAGCAGTGCCAGCGTAGCCGTCTTCGGCAGTGTCCTCATGAGGAAAATTCCCCTGCCAGATATTGCAGCGATGTTTTCCCTCGGGCAAAAGCTCGTCGCCCCAAGGGTAGATTTTTTGCTCAAGACCTCCCCGCGCAGCGAATTCCCATTCAGCTTCGGTCGGCAATCGCTTCCCCATCCATTGTGCGTATGCCTGCGCATCGTTCCAGGAAACATGGACGACGGGATAGTCACCGAGCTTTTTGATGTTGGTTCCGGGACCTCCCGGCTTTCTCCAATCGGCTTTATCGAGTCGCGCCCACCAGGAAGTTCCCTCGACATTGACGAGTTGGACATGCTTGCGATGCCCTTTGGGAATCTGATTGTGAAAGACGAATGACCAACCGTATTTTTCCGCCTCGGTGACGTAGCCGGTGGCTTCGACGAAGGCGGCAAAATCGTTATTGGTCACGGTGGTGCGATCAATCCAGAAGGAGTCGATATTGATTTCACGAACGGGCCCTTCCCCATCCGCGACCCAGATTTCCGGCCCCTCTGCTCCCATGAGGAAGTTTCCTCCCTCCAGCTGAACCATGCCCTCTTTCGATCCTGCGTTTGGCCCGGAAGCGATCGCGCTTTCGTCGCCACTCGTCGGTGCTCGATCGCTTGAAGGGGCGCAGCAGGAATTTCCGTCCATCGCCTACTCGGTTGGTTCGGGTTGGGGAATTTTCGTTTCGACGATGAGCTTGCCTGGCTCCGTATAAACCGCAGCGATCGATTTGATGTTTTTCTCAATCGCTTCGAGATCCGGATCGAGGCGGAAAAAATCGAGGGTGGCATAACTCTCAATGAAAGCCTGCGGAGCATCTCCTTTGTCAGGTCGAATATCGAGAACCTTGAAGGCTACGGTCCTAGCTCTCAACTCCGGTTGAAAAACGAAGGTTCCGTTGAGGTAGCGACGGTTCTTTTTCGAGAGTCCGCTGCGCATCGGTTGAGACATTCTTGCCACGATCCCCTGGGGAGATATTCGCCCGATATAGGTCTGCTCTCGAAAGTCTTTCAGCTCTTCTCTTGTTGCGATGAGAATGTTGAGCTCATCGGCCGAAAACTCGATGCGCTCGGGGGTTTCATTTTTCACGGCCGTGCCGATCATCTTAAGCTTCGCGCTTGCAGTCTCCATTTCTTCGGAGCTGGCTTCGATAACGGGTATCGTAATGGGATCGTCCGATGTGAAGTCGCCGATCTTCCGGTTCTGATACGTTCCGACGACGGTGTAGAGCACAATCAATCCACCAAAGATGAGAATGATGGTAGAGAGAATGAAGCAGCCAGACGTGGGAGAAGAGCGAAGGCGGTCGGACTTTTCAGAATCGGTTGAGTCGTTAGACATGTCGGGAATCTTCCGCGAAGCCCACAAAAAGGCAAACGCCGGATTCGAAGACGCTCTCCCCTGCCATTGACAAGACACGCTCCGACCGATAAAAGCTCAGTCCTTATGAAACGCATTCTCGGCATCTTCGTACTTCTTGTCTTCGTCTACCTGACAACCTGGGTGATGAGCGATGTGATGACGGGACGGAAGTCCTTTCTTTCTGCATTCAATCAGGAAAACCTTTTGCGGCGAACCGCCCTTTTTGGGATCATCGGAATCGGAGTCGCTTTTGTCATCATTACCGGAGGCATTGACCTCTCGATTGGATCGGTGGTCTGCCTCGTCGGAGTTGGTTTTCCGTGGATGGTGGTTACCAAGGGCATTCCCCTCGCAATAGCACTTCCCATTGTCGTTGCTGTTTCCCTCATCATTGGCCTGAGCCATGGATGGCTGATCACCAAAATGCGGCTACAACCGTTTGTCGTGACCCTTTGTGGTCTCCTACTCTATCGTGGGCTTACGCGTGGATTAACCAATGACCAAACGGCCGGATTCGGAAACGATTTCAAAGGGCTGCGTTGGTTGGCCAATGGAGAAATCCCGATCACGAGCGAGTTCGGGTTACCTGTCCCGTTATTGATTCTTGCTCTCGTAGCGACAATGGCGGCGATTCTTTTGAATAAAACGATTTATGGTCGCTACCTTCTTGCATTGGGTAATAACGAGGAAGCCGCTCGTTTCTCGGGGATCGATACCAATCGAATGACGACTCTCGCGTATGTGATTTGTTCGCTCCTGGCAGGACTTGGAGGGCTGCTTTTCGTCCTCGATACCAATTCCGCACAGCCGGTCGACTTCGGAAACTTTTACGAACTATTTGCCATCGCCGCAGCTGTGCTTGGCGGTTGCAATTTGCGCGGCGGATCAGGAACTATCATCGGGGTCATCATTGGAACGGCACTCATCCAGCTGCTTCGCAACATGATCACTCTTGTCGACGAGATACCCCAAAACATCGAATACGCCGTCATTGGTGCGGTCATTCTTGCTGGTGCGCTTGGCGACGAAATTGCCAAGCGTGTCATCGCAGCGCGACGGGGCGCGGCGTAGAGATTTCCTCTTTTTTGAAACCGACCAGAAATTGGGGGGTTCCATGACTTGAATCGACATTCAAATTATGAAATACCCAACATTCATTCTGACAATCTGCGCAATGGCGATTCTGCCACTCGGCGCGGAAGAAGCGAAAAAGCCCGGCGGTGGCAAAGCCAGAAAAGGAGATGGCTCCATTTTCAAGCAAATGGATAAAGATGGCGACCGCGCCATTTCCAAAGAAGAAGCCGGGGAACGCTGGGAAAAGCTGGCCAAGCTCGACAAAAACACTGACGGGAAAGTGACTCTTCAGGAAATGGCTGCAGCTCGCCCGGGAGGTGAAGGAAACCCCGGAAA
>JAKMGR010000095.1 GCA_022424805.1 Verrucomicrobiales bacterium | reverse complement strand
AGCCCACGATCTCGACCATGGGACTGGATATCTCCATCGCTTTCCTCCAGCGCATGATAAATTTAATGATACGCTTGCTGCCTTCATTAAACCGATTCCGCTGGTAATCCTCGCGCCCATGAGCTTTGACGAGACGAACACCACCAAAGCTTTCGTGCAAGGTCACCATAAGCTGCTCGGATTCCTCTTCTTCCTTACCGCCGGCTTTTCTCACTTTCCGGCTGATGAGAGCGACGGGAAGAATGCAGAAAGGAAAAACCACGAGCGCCGCAAAGGTGTAGAGCGGCTGCATGATTGCGATGATCACGATGATAGAAATAATCGCAGTCGGATGCTGGATTCCAGCACTGAGCAATTGGCTGGCAGCATCGGCTGAGGTCTTGGTCTGATTTGCCACCGTCTGGATCAGCTCACCCTGTTTAACTCGATTGAAGAACGAGAGGGACTGCCCCATGAGGCTGGAAAATGATTCGTCTCGGAGTCGGTAGAGAACACGCGTGTTGATCCAAAGCAGGCAGTAAGCATGCAGATAGTGGAAGATACCACGAATCAGCAACATCACGGGAATCGACAGACAGACAATGAGCACGAAGATCCATTCTTTTTCCTCAGGCAGAGGCGGCGGCTGGAAAGTAAAGTCGGCGAGAAAGGGTATGTCTTCAAAAGGCCGGTATTCTTCCTGCACATTCTGGCCGTCTTCCATTGGAAGCACTACGGCAAAAACTGTTTTGATCACAAGAACGAAAACTCCATTCACTACTCCTGCGAGCAGTCCAAAAAATATACCCCACACAAACCGACCTTTGTGATGCAGAAAATAGCCCAGTAAGCGCTTGAAAACGGAACGACGATCCTCTGCGAGATCGTCGGAAGAGCTCGTCGCGATATCGATCGCGCGAACCGGATCTTGGGATTTTGCCATGGGTGAAGTGCAATGCTGGGAGGCCAGCGAAGCCAGAAAAGGTGAACTGGTAATGGTATTTCTGCCAATTCGCAAGGTCTCGTCGCGGCTTGCGAGTGAGGCCGCGCGCTCTATATTTCGGAACAATCTTCCGCCCATGCCTCTATCTGATGTAGCTCCTGATGTTGATGACGAAACCGGATGGTTTTGTGTTTGCACCAAGCCCAAGAGCTAACATCTCGCCGCGCGAAATCTACTGGGATTTGCGAATCTGGACAAAGTCTTCTGTCCACGCATTCGCTACGAGAAGTCGACGCAGCGTGGCAAAGCGTGGTTCGTGGAAGCGCTTTTTCCCGGCTACATTTTCGCCCGATTCGATCTCGCGAACGATTTACGAGCGGTAAATGCCTCGTCGAATGTCACGGGCGTGCTGCGTTTCGCAGATTTTTATCCGAAAATCAGCAATGACTACGTCGAAGAATTGCGGGCAGAATTTCCGGAGGAAGAAAACGAGATTCGCATCATCGAGCCGGAAATTAGCGAAGGCGACGAAGTCGTTTTGACGGAAGGGCCTATGGCGGGGATGAAAACGATAGTGCCCCGCCTCATGTCGGGCCAGGACCGTGTGCGTGTGCTCCTGAAATGGCTCGGAGAAGAGCGAGAGGCTGAGGTTTCCCTCGATTCGCTGCGCATTCCCGGAGAGATCCGGGGAAAAATGCGATAAAATCGGAGTATCCCGATAGCGGGGACTGTTTGCAATTTCCATGCTCACGACGTAGCCTTCCCGGCACTATGGGGGACTCGCTCATCACGCCGCAGGATCTTCTCGACCGGTTTTCGCAGCAGCGAATTCTCGTGGTTGGGGATGTGATGCTCGACTGGTTTATCTGGGGGGCCGTTTCCCGCATTTCTCCCGAAGCGCCGGTTCCTGTCATCGACGTGCAGCGCGAATCGCGATATCCAGGCGGTGCTGCCAACGTCGCGCGCAACCTGACTCCTTTTGGCACGAAAGTGGATCTCTCTGGGCTCTATGGAAACGATCCCAATGGCGCGCTCCTTCTCGAGACTCTCGCGGCGGCAGACATCGGAGTCGATTTTTGCATCGAAGAGGCGGAGATGCAGACCATCACAAAGACGCGGGTCGTCGCCCAGCACCAACAGGTCGTCCGGATTGATCGGGAAAAGAGACGCCTCATCTCCGAACAGCAGGTCGCTGGTCTGCTCGATCGCCTCGCTCCGATTCTCGGGGAAGTCGACGGGATTATTATCGAAGACTACGGAAAAGGCCTGATCACCCCGGAACTAGTCGCGGGGTTGCTTGAAACAGCTGCTGATCACAAGGTGACGATCACAGTCGATCCGAAGCCCGGCAATCCGATCGAATGGCGCGGAGTCACCACGGTGAAGCCCAATCGACCCGAGGCTTTTGCCAGCGCAGGAATAGAAGACTTTCACCGCGACGAAGGCGTCGACCCGCTCACCGACGAGCCCCTTTTACAAACCGGCCACATGCTACTGGAAAAATGGGCCTGTCACCAGATCCTGCTGACGCTGGGAGAACAGGGCATGCTTGTTTTCACCGAAGGTATCGATCCTGTCCACATTCCCGCCCGCGCCCGGGAAGTTTTTGATGTCTCGGGTGCTGGCGATACGGCCATTGCGATTTATACCCTCGGGCTATGTGCTGGACTCGAAGCACCCGTCGCCGCAGCAATTTCTAATTTGGCAAGCAGTATCGTCGTTGGAAAGCTGGGAACCACACCCATTGAAAAAGAGGAACTCGCCGAGGCGATTCTTCGTGAATATCCCGACGGGCTTCCCACTGCCTGAATCCGACCACTCTAATCCATGTCTCATTCGAAACTCATCGAGGAAACGATCGCTGACCACATTGTCACAACGACGAAATTTCAGCAGAAATGCTCAGCCGTTATTGAAAAGATGGGCGAAATCTGCGTGGAAGCGATTCGTAAAGGAAACAAAATCTGCTTTTTTGGCAACGGTGGCAGTGCCGCTGACTCCCAGCATCTCGCGACGGAGATCGTGGTTCGCTACACACAAAATCGCAAAGGTCTGCCTGCTCTCGCATTTACCGTCGACACATCGACGCTCACAGCCTGCGCAAACGATTTCGGCTACGACTCCGTCTTTGCCCGGCAGGTCGAGGCACTTTGCGTTCCGGGAGATATTGTCGTTGGAATTTCTACTTCTGGCACCAGCGGAAACGTTGTCGAAGGTCTCCGCTTTGCGAAAGAAAATAACATTACGACTTTCGCCTTCACCGGCGAGAAGGGAGCCACCTGCGGTGAAATTGCAGACCAACTACTTGCGGTCCCCTCCACTGTCACTGCACGGGTGCAGGAATGTCATCTGATTGCCGGGCACTTGATCTGCGACATCATCGAGATCGCGTTCGCTGATCAGGAATCTACGATTTCCGCGTGCTGATCGCTTTTTCTACGGGAGCCAGGATCCGTTCCAACTCAGAAAGAGATTTTTCGGTCGCCTGAATCAGCTCCAACTGCGGCTCGTATTTTTCCCGGTGATCCCGGCAGACTTTGCGCAACGGTTCGAAGAGTTGAATGAAATCTTTGTAGAAGGCCGCCGTAGCATCGGCAAAAGCTTCCCGCTGCGTCTTGGCAACTGTCTCACGATGTTCCTCGATGACCCCGGTATAGAACCCGCGAATCTTCTTCACCGACTGAACTCCTACGACAGCGCCGAAGGTGAGGAAAATGGCACCCAGCCCAAACGCACCGGCATTCCATGGATTGATTTTCAGCATGGAAAGAATCACGCCTCCTAGGATGGCAATGACGGCAGCGAATAGAAATCCCCAGATCGCCTTGCTGCGACGGCTGAAGAGGCGACCGAGTTCATCTTTGAGGTGAAGTTTCCGGAGAATGCTGGCGGTGGCTTCCTCCACACTTTCCTGCATCCGGGCATGAGACCGAGTCCAGTCAGGGCTGCCCTCTTCGCCGACGCTGAGCTCCAGGTTGAAGTGCTGCTCCATCTCCTCGGAGACCCGCTCCCAGAGGTGCTGCACATCTTCCTGCACCGCGTTCGCCCCGGCTCCGACGCTGCGACGCACCGCTTTCATCGTCGTAGCAAAGATGAGGCCCTCGATTTCTTCCGAACTGCTGCGCTTGGGAAGGAGGACAGAAAGAACACGAAACTCGGAATCGAGCAGCGGTTCGGCCTGGATGCCGGCCGCCATAAAACTATGGTCGAAGGCCTCAAAAAGCGGTTCGCACTTTTTCAGGGTGCGCTCCTGCTGCACCCCGCAAGCAGGCTCCAGCTCGCTGAGCAATTCAGTATCGGCTCGAATAATTTCCGAGGCGGTGCCAAGCTTCTCTTTGATTTCACCGAGCACAAAGCACGACGCCCGCCAGGCCTTGATCAGTTTTACGAGGCGAGCCTCGGATGATTCGACGACTCCGGAAATGTAGCGGTCCAATCCGAGAATCTGGGAATCTTCACCGAGTTCTTCGTTTCCGGTGTCGGAAGTTTTCGCGAGAAAAGCCTGCTTGCGGGGTGCAGCAGGAG
>JAKMGR010000665.1 GCA_022424805.1 Verrucomicrobiales bacterium | reverse complement strand
TAGATTCAAAGGGTGGAATGGGAGCGCGTGGATACCTCAAAAGCGGCAAAGGAGTGGCAAAGAAAAAGCCGCCATTTCTGGCGACTTTTGTAACTCGTTGAGGAGGAAGGTGGCTCGACCCAGATTTGAACTGGGGACACAAGGATTTTCAGTCCTCTGCTCTACCAACTGAGCTATCGAGCCATTCCGTCCCCTGCGATTTCGCGGTCGACTGGCGACACGCAGAAATTGCGGGGGTGAAAGTAATACCTTTCCCGAAAAGAAACACAACTGGAAAATTGGGGGTTTTTCCTGCGTCTTTTCGGAAAAATGAAATAACGGGCTAGAGCGGTTTTACCGCAAAACGCTCGTAGTGCACTTCGCTATCCGGATCGTGCGCCTGAATGCCAAAGGTGCCGTCAGAAAGAATGCGACCGGGGCCTGCGCCGGGTCCGCCTTCCGGCTCGGTGTAGTCAACGGTGGTTTCACCGTTGACCTTGATTGTGATGCGCTTGCCTTTGACAGAAATATCGTAGTCAAACCATTCGCCGTCCGTGCTCGGAGCTGCGTCACGCTCTTCGTGCTCGCCGCCTTTGGGAGGATCCTGTCCTTCCTTGAGGACGATGATGTTTTTCACGGCGTAAAGACTTCCGGTCTTCTTGGGGTCTTTGTGTGTGGAGTTGACCTGGCACTCGTAGCCTTTGTCAGGCCAACCTTCGTCCTGGTACTCGGTGTGAAAGTAGACACCGCTGTTGGCGCCGGGAAATGTCTTGGCGCGAACTTTCAGCTCAAAATCCTTGAATTTGCTACCGTTCACATCGCCGGAGTAGAAAAGGTGGCTTTTACCGCCTTTGACGATGAGGATGCCATCCTTCACGGAAAAGGAATCCGGGTTTTCTTTAGAAATGCTCCAACCGTCGAGGTTTTCACCGTTGAAAAGTTCAACAAAGCCGTCGCCCTGCGCTTTATCGGCAGAGACGGTATCGTCGCCGGAGTCAGGTGCCTTCTCGCAGGAAGTGAACGCAAAAGCAGCGGTCGCAATGAGTAGGGGGAAAAATGATTTCATAGGTAGGGAAGAGACTCGTTTCCGTATGTGTCTGCAAGGGCGAAATTGCGGCTGCTGCGGAGGGATCAGGATCACGAGTAAGAGCAGAATCAAGAATCGGCTGCTTCGCAGCGAAGTGAAAAATCCAGTTGCTTCCCGCACCTCCTCGTCCTTCTTAACCGCGAATGTCGGCTCCTCTTCTTAAGATCGGTCTCGCAGGCTTCGGCAACGTTGGGGCCGGGGTTTTCAAGAATATTGAAAAAAATCGTCACCTGCTTCAGGAACGAACGGGACAAGATATCGTGGTATCGAAAATTGCGGTTCGTGACGCATCGAAAGCACGAACGGTCGAGCTTCCAGCCGAACTGGTGACAACGAATCTCGATGATCTAGTGACAGATGATTCAATCGATATGGTCGTTGAGTTGATTGGTGGAATCGATCGTGCCTTTGAGCTGGTAAAAGCGGCGCTGGAGAATGGGAAAGCCGTTGTCACGGGGAATAAAGCCCTCCTCGCCGAACGCGGACAGGAGCTTTTCGCAATAGCGGAAGCGAATGGACGACCCATCTACTACGAGGCGGCAGTAGCTGGCGGCATTCCGATTATCAAAACGGTTCAGGAATCTCTGATCGGAAACCATATCCAGTCGGTGGTGGGAATCATCAACGGCACTTGCAATTACATCCTCACCCGGATGACTGAAGCCGGGCTCGACTATCCAGAGGCACTGCAGGAAGCGATGAATCTAGGCTATGCGGAGGCCGATCCGACTCTCGATGTCAATGGTTGGGACGCAGCTCACAAGGCGGTCATTCTCGCGTCGCTCAGTTACGGATGCTGGGTCCCTTGTGACCAGATCAATGTCGAGGGCATTGAGCGCGTTCGCATTGAGGATATCGAATTTGCCCAGAAGCTCGGATATGCGATCAAGTTGCTTGCGGTGATTCAACTGCACGAAAAATCCGGAGCGATCGAAGTCCGGGTGCAGCCCAGTTTGATTGGCGAGGATCACATTCTCGCCTCGGTAAAGGGCGTCTTTAACGCGATCCTCGTCCAGGGAGATGTCGTTGGCGAGACTCTGTTCTACGGATCCGGTGCTGGGCAGGACCCGACATCGAGTTCGGTAATTGCCGACATTGCGGATGCCGGAGAGAAAATTGAGGTGAAGGATGGATCGGGTTTTGTTACTCACGGCCTTTATGGCGAACCTTTGCCGATTGAGGAGACAGTTTCCAAGTATTACCTCCGCGTCGAGGCCGAGGATAGACCCGGCGTCCTCGCCAGGATCGCGACGGTTCTTGGTGAAAATGAGATTGGTATTCTTTCCGTGATCCAGCCGGAAGATCACGACGAAGAGACCGCTCCCATCGTTCTCATGCTTCACTATGCGCCTTTTGGTGTTGTCCGAAATGCGATCGAAACGATTGGCACGATGGACTGCATTCGCGAAGAGCCGGTTTTGCTGCGGGTTGAGGATTTAGGATGAATATGGTGATTGGGTGCTTTGACCAATCCCTTTTGGAAAAAACGCTCTATTTGCTCACCATTTTCGTTTTCAACTTCCAGAAACGACGTAGCTTTATAGATGCAATTTGTTTCTACCCGAGGGGGAACCGAGCCAGTAGGATTTCAGAAGGCGTTTGCGAGCGGTCTCGCGCCGGACGGGGGACTATACGTTCCGAAAAATCTTCCGCTTCTGCCGAGTGACCTGCTCATTGATGAGGCTTTGCCATACCCGGCTCTGGCCTGGGACATTCTCGGGCTTTTTGACGACGACCATGATACCGATCATCTCGTTGAGATAGTGGACAAGAGTTACGGCGACTTCAGCGACTCGATGAGCGCGCCGCTGACGCAGCTGGCGGAAAACCTGTTCATCCTCGAATTATTTCATGGTCCGACCCTGGCGTTCAAAGACTTTGGGCTGCAGCTGGTAGGAAATCTTTTCGAAGATCAAATCGAGCGCACCGGCGAAACGATCAATGTGCTCGGTGCAACGTCCGGTGATACCGGATCGGCTGCGGTTCATGGTCTCGCTGGGCAAAAAGGAGTGAACGTTTTCATTCTTTATCCAAAGGGCCGGATCTCTGATCTGCAGGAGCGTCAGATGACATGCACGGATGCAGAAAATATTTTCCCCATTCCCATCGAAGGAACATTCGATGATGCGCAGGCGATCGTGAAAGAGCTGATGGGCGACCTTGAGGCAAAAGAAAAGCTCCGCCTCTCTGCCGTAAACTCGATCAATATAGTTCGGGTCCTTGCTCAGGCAGTTTATTATGTCCACGCCTATATGCAGCTCCCGCCCGATAGGCGAGATGACGTAAACTTTGTGGTTCCGACGGGAAACTTCGGCAACATCTTTGCTGGTTGGATGGTTCACCAGATGGGCTTGCCGGTTGATCGCTTTGTCGTTGCAACAAATCAAAACGACATTCTTTATCGTCTATTCACCACGGGGAAATACGAGATCGAGGATGTTCATCCGAGCCGGGCACCAAGCATGGATATTCAAGTGGCTTCGAATTTCGAGCGATTCCTCTACTATCACAACGAGAAGAATGCCGATGCAACACTCGCGCAAATGGCACAGTTCATGAGCGAAGGCTCCATTGAGATTCCTAATTTCAACGCCAGCAACTTCTCTGCGACGCACAGTTCCGATGAAGATATCATCGAGAACATCAAGCGGGTGAAAGAAGATTACGATTATGTGGTCGACCCCCACACTGCGTGCGGGTTTCAGGATATTGATCCTGACGTAACCACCATCGTTCTCGCGACGGCTCATCCTGCGAAATTTCCTAAAACAATCAAAAAAGCGATCGGAGAAGAAGTCACGGATGAGTCGCTGGAGCGGCTCAAAAAGAAAAAGAAGAAAACGTTTTCTGTCGATGCCAATGCTGCGGCGGTGAGAGAGTTTATCGAGAAGCACTCGGCATAAGCAAAACGCGTTCGAATTTCCGAGCGAGCCATGAGACGGCTGACCTTCGATGAATTTGTCGAAGAGCGTGGTTCTTTCGACGAAGCGGTGCGGCGTATGCCGGAGATTGCGACCTTCTGCTCCTGCTCACTGTGGCAGCTTGCAGCGCATACGACGATGCAGCATCCGGAGCCGGAGGATGAATATTTCATCTTCGAAGATGAGGGGAATTGGGTCGTTTTTGCCGAGCGTGGTGGTCGCCGAGTTTTCTATCCCCTGGAGGCGGCGTGGATGTTTGGGTCGCCCTTGATCGGTGATCCGCTCCATGCATTGGATCTCCTGCGGCGTGCTTCGCAGGAACATCTCGAATCGCCGTATGGCTTCTGTTTCGGCGGCCTGCTTCGTGGGGGTAGATTGCATCGGGCGATTCTCTCCCGGCAGGATGAGTGTCTCCAGTTCGAGGAATTCGATGCGACCGACTGCATGGAAATCGATCTGGCGGAGGGCGTCGAAGCTTGGCTCGAACGCAGATCGAAACGTTTTCGCAAGGTGGTGAGAAAGAGGAAGCTGCCAGATGATATTGAAATCATCGATGCGCAGGATATATCCGCCGAAGAGATCTTTGAGCGCATCGTCGCGATTCAGCAGGAGACCTACAAATGGCGCGAAGGATCGGATATCTTTCAAGGCGAATCCTATCGGCGCTTTTACCGAACTCTACTCGACCTGCTGCATCCCGAGGGCAACCATCGCGTTCTCTTTGCACGCCGCGGTGACGAAGACCTTGCCTATATTTTTGGAGGCATCAGCGGCGGTATTTATCGGGGCTTCCAGATGAGCTACGTGGAAACGGTGAAGGAGTTGGAGCTGGGAAATATTCTTCAGGTGGAAAATCTTCGCCGACGTGCCGAAGAGGGGATCAAAAAGTATGATCTCGGGATGTATTCCGAATACAAAGAGCGCTGGGCGGACCGGCACGATGAGTATTGCGGCGTGTTTATGGTTTGGTGAATTGCTTACCCAAAGCCCACAAAAAAACGGCTACCGTGCAGGAAAAACCCGAAAGTTTTCCCTGCGCCGGAAGCCGTTAAAAGTAACAGGGGCTCCCCAAGAGGAGCACCCATTGAGGTTCAGTTGCGAGGTCTCGCTTCGTTCACCTTGAGAGTCCGTCCGCCAAATTCGGTGCCGTCGATGTTTTCGATAGCTGACTCCATCGCTCCTGCCGAGTCCATTGTGACAAAGCCGAAACCGCGTGGGCGGCCCGTGTCACGGTCCGTGGGGAGATGAACATCAGTCACTTCACCGTGCTGACCAAAAAGGGTTTCAAGTTCTTCCTTTGTCGTATCAAACGACAGATTACCTACATACATTTTCATAACAATAGGGTTCGTGCTTTAGCGGTGCCCGAAGAAAAGATCTTCTCCGAGCGGTTTTCAGAGAGCTTCGAAAACCGTAGTGGTTTGCTTGGCCTCACTTCAGACC
>JAKMGR010000060.1 GCA_022424805.1 Verrucomicrobiales bacterium | reverse complement strand
GAGGAGCGAGAAGCATGTTCCGAGTCCGAAGATGAAATTGGCTTTACCCATATAATTTAAACATATCAGGAAATGGGAATGTCGTATGGTACGCGTTTGCAGGTGAAAAATGAGCGTAAGATGAACCCAGGCTGACGGAAAAACGCCGCTCCGACGTGTAGACAGGCTAGGGGCTTTGCGATACGATCCTGTCTATGAAGATTCGCATTTTCCTTTTGCTCTCCGTTATTTTCGCCCTGCCTCACCATGCCCTACGTTCTCAGGACACCCCCGATGGACTCCAGGTCGGCATTCACGGATTCTGGGAAGTGATCACAGCGAGCGGACGATTCATGGCCCGTCTCGACCAGATTGCTTCGGTCACCGAGCACACCTACGTTATTGATGGCGCCGTTCGAGTGTATGAGTGCACAGTCGACACCGATGGAGCGCAGACCGCTCGTTTTTATTACATCGAACCGGTGAGCGAAAGTTCATCAATCACAACCGGGAGCGCGACGATCAGTCGTCTCAAAGACATGGCCAATCGAGCATCGGATAAACTGGGCACAGGCGACATCGACAATCTCGTGACCAAGCACTATCCCGATACGACCCACGCCAAGACTTCGGAGTTTCGAGTGAAGAACAAGGAGACGGTCGGACAAATTTACGATCATGCGCGCCGAGTATGGGCAGAAGAGCGCGGCAAAGGCGGACAGAATCTACTGATTATTCGGAATGGATAGGTTGAGAAGCCGAAAGGATAAATCAACAAGCTGAGAAGGAATCGTTAAAATTCGATTTCCTTCTTTTCATTCGCGGCAATGATAGTCTGCTGGCAATTCAGCCCGTTCCCATTCCATGAAATACCGCGACATTCCTCACACCGATCTCAACATCAGTCTCATCGGCCTTGGCACGATGACCTGGGGGGAACAGAACACGGAAGCCGAGGGGCACGAGCAGATGGATTACGCCCTCGGGGAAGGGGTGAACTTCTGGGACACAGCCGAGATGTATCCCGTTCCGCCGATCGCGGAGACCTGCCACCGGACGGAATCCATTATCGGGACCTGGTTCGCTTCGCGCAAACAGCGCGACAAGGTCATTCTGGCATCAAAAATTGCCGGCCCCGGCCCGCACATCACTCACATCCGCGGCGGTTCACGCATGAACCGCGATCATATCATGCAGGCAATCGAGGGAAGCCTGCAACGCCTCCAGACCGACTACATCGATCTCTACCAACTCCATTGGCCGGATCGCCCCGTCCCGACATTTGGAACTCGCGACTACTCGCCACCGAAGGGAGCCGACCCGGTTCCAATCGAAGAGACGCTAGGCGTTCTCGCGGAATTGATTGAGCAGGGGAAAATCCGCTATGTCGGCCTGTCGAATGAAACTCCCTGGGGAGCGATGAAATTTCTCCAGATCGCCGAGCGCGAAGGCCTACCGCGAATGGTGACGATTCAGAATTCCTACAATCTTCTCAATCGCACCTTCGATTCCGGGCTTTCCGAAATCTGTGAGGAGGAAGGCATGCGCTCGTTGCCTTACTCGCCGCTCGCGTTTGGACGACTTGCCGGAAAGTATCGCCACGGAGCCAAGCCCGAAGGCGCCCGCATTACTCTCTGGGAGCGCTTTGCTCGCTACAATGGCCCAAACAGCGACGCTGCAATCGATGAATATGCGAAAATTGCCGAAGATGCCGGACTCGACTTTGCACAGATGAGCCTCGCCTGGATCAATCAGCGCCACCATGTAGCTTCCAATCTCATTGGCGCGACAACGATGGAACAGCTGAAATCAAACATCGACAGCGTAAACGTCGAGCTTTCTGGTGAAGTCCGTAAAGCAATCGATACAGTGCACCATCGCTATCCGAATCCGTGCCCTTGAAGTATTGAAAAGAGGTCCGATACGCCTGATCGCGCCAAAAAATACCTGATCGAGCCAAAATTGCTGCGCATTTCCGAAATGACGATGCGGCTAATTGACTGTATATTTCATCCCGCCCCTGAAACGGTCCCCTTTTTCGACCAACACCATGTCCCGCCTGCCAGCCCTATTCATTGCGATACTTCCTGCCCTGGTCTTGTCAGCCCAAGATTCAGATAGTTTGCACGAATTTACCGATAAGAAGGGAAAAAATGTCGTTGCAACCCTACTCAAAGTCTCTGACGACAATCGCTTCATGCGGATTCGACTCGAAGACGGGCAGGAGTTTAATACCGAGATCAATGTTCTGTCCCTCGACGATCAGCAGTTCATTAAGGATTGGATGAAAACGGCAAAGCTGGCCTCGGATTTTCGCCTGGACATTGATATTGAGAAAAAGACCGGTCGAACCGAGCGCCTCAAGGAAAGTTCATCTTCTTGCGAATACGAAAAGCGTCTTGCCAGTTTCGAGGTCAAGGTTCGAAACCTCAGTCGAGAGTCTCTTCCCCCGACGCGCCTTGAATACACGATCATCTGGGACAATCACCTGGCATTTCGCCTCAGTGACGACGGGGGATGGTCTTATTCGTCTCTCACCGACGAGGATGATCCGGTCAATCTCGTGAAAATTACCGGGGAGGCTTCTCTCGCTGCTCTTCCATTCAATCGAGACGAGGTTGTGCCAACGGGAGAAATTGAGATCGATCGAATGTTCATCAGCCGTGACTTGTATCGAGAGGACGAACTCTACGGCATCATTGCCCGGGTCGTCACAACGGAAGGCAATGT
>JAKMGR010000029.1 GCA_022424805.1 Verrucomicrobiales bacterium | reverse complement strand
GGCCCAGCCAATGCGGTGGGACTTGGCAGATATCGGAATCGCCCGGTCAGGCGGTGGGGCTATCTCATTGCTTTTTTCCATGGGATTGGCCTCAAGGACACAGAAGAACCACGAATTCGCTTCGCTCCCACGAATGGAAAAGAATATTCACGAATCGATTGGCTGCGTTCGTGATCATTCGTTTTCCATCCTTTTTCATTCGTGGCCAAAGCTGTCTCTGTTTTTTTACAGCAAATCGGCGTCTTTCAAAACCGTGGTCAGTTTGATCTGGCGATCCAGTTTGTCGCGATAGAGTTCTGCGGCTTCCACATTCGGTTGGCAGCGTGTCGAGTCATCGAGTGAAACGAGACGACCACAAAGTTCTTCGTAACTCCCCTGCCCATCGGCGTGTGCGGCCTGGATCGCGCCGCCGAGGCTGGCTCCTTCTGCGGTAGCAAGTCCAACGACAGGAACGCCGAAAACGTCGGCAGAAATTTGGCGCCAGATCGCGCTTTGGCTTCCCCCGCCGGTGAGCCGGATCTCGCTCGGTGTGAGACCGAGCGCATCGAAACGAAGAAGGCCGTAGGCAAGGCCGAGCGTCGCGCCCTCCATCGCGGCGCGGGCCAGGTGTGCGGGGCTGGCGCTGCTTCCGCCCAGTCCGTGAAGAACGCCAGTGCCGTTGGGAAGGTTGGGAGTACGCTCTCCGTTTAAATAGGGAAGAAAAGAAACACCGTCAGCTCCGGCGGGGACTGACGCGACTTGTTTTTCCAGCTCGGCGAGGTCCCAGCCAAACCAGGAACGGACCTGCTCGGTGACGACGGTAACATTCATCGTGCAGGCGAGAGGGAGCCATCGATCGGTGCTGTCGCAGAATGCAGCGATCTCTCCATTCGGATCGATAATAGGTTTTTCGGCGCAGCCGTAAAGGGTTCCGGATGTGCCAAAGCTCGCGGTGATGGTGCCATCAACGATGTTGCCTGTGCCGATTGCGCCCATCATGTTGTCGCCACCGCCGGAACTAACGATAACTTCAGAGGAAACGCCCCATCTTTCCGCAAGGGCAGGAAGCAGGGTTCCATGGATTGCATTCGAGGATCCTAATGTGGGGAGCATACCGCGCACGCGTGGATCGACAAAGTCGACAAGATCCATGTCCCACTCGCGGGTGCGGGCATCGAGAATTCCCATGCCGGATGCGTCGCCGTATTCCATGCGCTTTGTCCCGGAAAGGCGGAAATTGATGTAATCGTGCGGAAGCAGGATGGTTTTCGTTTTCACAAAATTGGCCGGCTCGTTCTGCTTCAGCCAGAGCAGTTTGGGAATCGTGTAGCCCGGCAGCATCGCATTTCCAGCTTTCTCGATCAGGCCTGATACGCCGCCAAACTGAGCCTCGTATTGATTGCACTGGTCGACAGTTGAAGTATCGCACCAGAGTTTTGCGGGGCGGACGACTTCATCATTTTGATCCAGAACAACGAGACCGTGTTGCTGTCCGCTCACGCCAATGCCGCGAAGTTCCGATTTGCGATCACCGAGCTGGGAAAGACAACCAGCAATCGTGCTTTCGACGGCATCAATCCAATCAGAGGGGTGTTGCTCGAGATGCCCAGCCGGCAATCCGTCGATCAGATCGTAGGCCTGACTCGACTGAGCGACTACCTCGCCGGTTTCCAGATCGAGAACGATGGATTTCGTGCTCTGCGTGCCACTGTCAATTCCAAGGTAGAACATGGGTAATCGCTAGCGGCGATTGCGTCGGGGATCAAGCGGGAAGGCATCCTGCAACAAGAGAATGGCTGAAATACATTTCACACTTCTTGATTATTTTTTATAATTTTTATTTATTTTATATAAAACCGATAACTCGCGAGTGATCTCTTGGTCGAGTCACCCGAACTGGCCCACCGAGTATGTTAGTCTGGCAGGGTTCTTATTGGGGTTGAAGTATCGCTCCATGAGCGACTTGAGACCCAGGGAGGAGGTAGCCCGACCGGAGGTCGCAGCAGAGTGAATTCGGCTTACGCCCGTGAGAAACGCCAGATGGAAGGGCTTTCGCTTGATCTCAACAAATACCTCGCTCAGCTCGACGGTGTCGTTGAGTCCAATGAACAAAGAGCCTAGAGTTTGGCCGAGTTTTTTGAAACATGAAAAGAGATTCTCAATATCCACGACCGGATCATGAGCATCGACCCGCCAAGCGGCGGAAGCGTCAAGCCATAGGCAGGATTACTGGTCCGCTCACTCCCCATCAACTGTTTTTTTCGCACGCTCCAACTCGATTTCGGCCTGCAGTAACTCAATGCGGGCTTCGACAGTGGATCCAGCATTCATTTCTTCCCGGATCCGGGCCGTTTCGAAATTCAATTTCCGAACTGCAACGATCACCTCGAGTTGTTCGACAACAGCCCCGGCTTCGCCGCGCTCTTTTGCGAGATTGATTCGCGCTCTGACCAGAGAGATGCGAGCACTCGTCACATCAGAGATCCGTTGTTCGCTGTAGAGTCGCTGCTGTAGTTCGAGTTCGTTTTCTCGCAACTTCACAATCTCTTTCAGCTTCTCCTTAATCGGAGACCCAACCACATTGCTGGCGACTACCGGCTGCAAAAGGAGACAGGTAAGAATCACCAAGTTTGGCTCTTGCTTTGCAGCAATCATGTCTCAAAGCTAGGGAAACCCTCGCAAAAAAGCAAGATTCACTCAGTTCCGCATTCGCCTGCTGGACCTACCTCAATCAGGCCGCGGCACGGTAGACTTTCTCCAACGATTCTGCGTCGACAGGAATGGGATTGAATTGTGCGGTCCACTGCTCGGCCGCTTCCGCTGCGAGCTGGGGAATCATCGAATCATCCACATTCAAATCAGACAGAGAGAGATCCATCTCCGACGCCGCAAGCAAATCGCGAACACGGGCGACGAGATCCCCTTCGTGGAGTTTCTGATAGATTGCCGCAATATCAGGATCCTGGCTGTTAAATTCGATAACCTGCGGCAGCATCGTCCCCACAGCCTGGCCATGAAC
>JAKMGR010000024.1 GCA_022424805.1 Verrucomicrobiales bacterium | reverse complement strand
GTTCCCACGACGAATACGGCGTGAGGTTTTTCCTCAGCTCCTAGGGTGGCGGCGAAGCAGAAAAGCACGAGGATGGCGAAAATTCGGAAGTCAGACATGATTGCGGATATATGTGAACTGCAACCCTTATCGGTTTCCGACGCGCAGGTCCAGATTGCGCAGTGGCGAAATCAGGGAAAAAAATTCTGTGAGATTTCCCGAGCTGGCAAATCACACTCCGATGAAATCCGGTTTCAAAATCGAATAGGGAATGCGGAGGTCTTCTTCGTCCCAGGTATCGACGACTTCCACCTTTACGCCCCGCTGGGCGTGTTCGTAGATGATTGGAGCGACTGACTGCGGAAGACGGATGCAACCGGCTGATGCAGGGTAGCCGGGCAGATCCCCGATGTGCATTCCTACGGATGTTTCGCCGAGGCGCATCCAATAAGGCATGTAGACGTGATAGAGGGTCGAGACCTTGCCGGTCTTGATCTTTTCGGAAATGCGAAAGGTGCCGCGTGGGGTGTATTTATTCCTGCGAGCGGTCGAGACCGCGCTGTCAACCGCGACAAGACCGTTAACAACGAGAAAGGCGCGCTGACGCTCAATGTCGACAACAATTTTTCGCTCGGCCTCTGGTTCCGCGTCGAGAAGCAGATCGTTGATGAAAGCATCTTTGTGCTCGTCACGATACCAAGATCGATGGCGGGGGCGTGGCCTCGCCGGAGTCTCGGCAGCCTTTTTTGCTGCCTCGATGGCTCGCATTTTCGCTTGCCGCTTCTCTTTTAACTTCTTGAAGAGATTCGCTTCCACATCTGGAGGAGCAGCTGCAAATCCGAGGGCGAGGACGACGATTGCGAAGCGTCTGGTGAGGCTATTGATGTGACTGTCTTTTTTCATGCACGATTCGAAGGGGATCGCTCTTAAAAGATGATTCACACTTCAAGGTTATGTATTTCGAGCTTGCTGAACTGAGGTTTCTCGCATCAGCAGGTTTCGTGCGGGGCAGCTGAGGAATATACTGTTTCTGCCGAGTCGAGGAAGTTGTGCAGTAGACGGCACTTTTGTATAGTTAAATTACGCGAAAATTTCTTTCACGACGCGTCCGCCTTCGGGTCCCGTGAGTCGGTGGTTTCGTCCGGCGTGGCGGTAGGTCAGCGCATGTGGATCGAGCCCCATCTGATACAGAATTGTGGCGTGGAGATCGCGAAAATGCACTTTGCTATCGACAGCCCTTGCTCCGGTGCTGTCGGTTTTTCCGTAGGTGAAGCCGGGCTTTACGCCGCCTCCGGCCATCCAGAAGGTGAAGCCATTCGCGTTGTGCCCTGTTTCGTTTTTGCCGTTACCAGGGGTGAGCCCTGGTCGGCCAAATTCTCCGCCCCAGACGACGAGTGTATCTTCGAGCAATCCACGCTGATCGAGGTCTTCGAGCAGAGCGGCGATGGGACCATCGGTCGCAGCACAGTTTGCTTCGAGGTCGCGACGATGGTTTTTATGTTGATCCCAACTGCCATGATTCAGTTCGATAAAGCGGACACCGGCCTCGGCGAAGCGACGAGCGAGGAGACATTGCCGACCGAAATCAGACATGCGACAGGTGCCGATTGGCGCCTTTTGTTTGCCGACTTGGTAGCGATCCAGCGTTTCCTGAGATTCGGTGCTGAGGTCGAGCAGATCCGGCGCAGTGGTTTGCATGCGATAGCCGAGCTCCATCGAGCGAATCACTCCGTCAAGTTTGGCATCGTCCGGACGAGCTGCTTCATGGTTCCGATTCAGATACTGGATGTAATCGAGCTGTTTTCTCTTTGCGGAGAGAGGAAGATGGGAGCTATTCACGTTTTCGATGGTGGCTTTTGCCATTGCCTGACCGTTTGTGCCGATCGGCGTTCCTGTGTGGATCGATGGCAGGAAGGAACTCGAATAAGCCGAGGGGCGCGAAGTGTTCAGACTAACGAAGCCGGGCAGGTTTTCATTTTCCGTACCAAGACCGTAGCTCACCCACGAGCCGAGACTGGGACGTTCGCGGAGGCGGTCTCCGGTGTGCAGTTGCAAGGCCGATTGGGCATGGATGCCGGTGTCAGCGTGCATGCCATTGAGGATGCAGAGCTTGTCAGCGTGCTTCGCTGTTTCCGGCATCAGTTCAGAAATCCAAAGTCCGCTTTCGCCGTGTTGCTGAAAATCGTAAACAGATCCAGGATGCGCTTTTTTTCCGGTTTGCGGTTTGTAGTCGAAGGTATCGAGCTGGGCTGGGCC
>JAKMGR010000014.1 GCA_022424805.1 Verrucomicrobiales bacterium | reverse complement strand
CTCTCATGCTCCTGAAAGCGACTGGCGCTGTGCCACACGAAGCCGGTGTCGTAACCGAGATGGATTCCCGCTACTACCACACGATCCGCCACTGGATCGCCGGGGGCGCCAAGCTCGACACGAAGGTAGCCAAGGTCGCTTCCATTGAGCTTTTCCCGAAAAACCCCGTCATCCAGAACATAGGCGCGATGCAGCAACTGCGCATCGTCGCCCGCTACACGGATGGGAAAACGCGCGACGTCACGCTGGAGTCATTCATCGAATCGGGAAACACCGAGGTCGCCGAGCACGATGATTTTGGTCTGCTCAAAACCGTCCGACGTGGCGAAGCTCCCATTCTCGCCCGCTACGAAGGAGCCTACGCCGCGACTACGCTCACTGTGATGGGGGACCGCGAAGGCTTCACCTGGAAAGAGCCCGAGGCCTGGGGAGAAATCGACAAGCTCGTCGCCTCGAAGTGGGAACGCATGAAGCTGCAACCCAGCAGTCTCTGCAGCGACGAAGAATTCATTCGCCGCGTCTACCTCGACCTGACAGGCTTGCCTCCGACATCCGACAGGGTCAGGTCCTTCATTAAAGAGGATTCCCCGACAAAAGAAAAGCGCGCTAAGCTCGTCGATGAACTGATCGGCTCTTCAGAATTCGTCGACCACTGGACCAACAAATGGTCCGACATGCTCCAGGTGAATTCCAAGTTCCTTGGTGGCGAAGGCGCCAAGCTCTTCCGCGAGTGGATCAAAACCGAGATCGCCGCAAACACACCGTATGATGAGTTCGTTTACAAGATTCTCACTGCAACCGGATCGAACAAGGATAACCCCGCCGCGAGCTACTACAAGATTCTCCGTGATCCCGATATGATCATGGAGAACACGACGCACCTCTTTCTCGCGACGCGCTTCAACTGCAACAAGTGCCATGACCACCCCTTCGAGCGCTGGACACAGGACCAATACTTCGAAACCGCCGCCTATTTCGCCCAGATTGATCTCAAGCGTGACGCCAAGAACGCTCCCAAGCAGAACATCGGTGGCACCGCCGTTGAAGGAGCGAAGCCGCTCTATGAAGTCGTCGGCGACAAAAAAGAAGGAGACATCAAGCACGATCGAACCGGAGTCGTCCAATCACCTGCGTTTCCTTATGAAGCGAAGGCCGAGAAAGTCGCTTTCACGGATCCGAAGGCACCCACACGCCGTGAAGAACTCGCAGCGTGGGTCACGAGCCCGGACAACCAGTATTTTGCTTCCAGCTACGCCAACCGCCTTTGGGGTTACCTGCTCGGAACTGGAATCGTCGAACCGCTCGACGATATTCGCGCCGGCAATCCGCCGACCAATCCTCAGCTCCTCAATTATCTCACGAAGCGATTCGTCGAGGGCAAGTTCAACACGCGTGAGGTCATCAAGGAAATTTGCAATTCGCGCACCTATCAGCTCTCCATCGCGACGAATAAATGGAACGAGAAAGACGAAACGAATTTCTCTCACGCCAAAGCCCGCCGCCTTCCTGCCGAGACTCTCTACGACGCCGTTCATTTCGTAACCGGAGTCACGCCGAATATCCCGGGTGCTGGAGCCGGCACTCGCGCGAGCCAGTTGCCCGACGCCAAGCTCGATCTCAAAAGCGGCTTCCTCGCCAACTTGGGACGCCCAGCTCGCGAAAGCGCCTGCGAATGTGAACGCTCCGACGACCTGCAAATGAGTGCCGTGATGGCCTTTCTGTCGGGCCCGGCCATCGCCGATGCGATTGGTTCCGATATCAGCGAATTGCCCAATCTAGTTGCGAGCCAGACTGATGATCGCAAGTTGGTCGAGGAAATCTATTACCGCGTCCTTGCCCGCGCTCCCAGCCAGGCCGAGGTCGACGCGGCCCTTGCTAGCATGAAGGAGATCGACAGCGACCACCAGACCCTCCTCGACGAGGCTTCGCGGGCTGAAGCCAATTGGGTGAAGAAACGCAGCGAGCTTGAAATCAAACGTCACCAGGGAATCAACAAAGTTAACGCCGACATCGCTGCCTACACGCCTGAATACAACAAGAAGA
>JAKMGR010000009.1 GCA_022424805.1 Verrucomicrobiales bacterium | reverse complement strand
GTCAAGAACGGCAGGCAGGATGCCGGGGTTTACCACTTCCCCCTTCGCGTCCCAGACGCCGCGCTCGAGAATGTGGGTTTCTCGGGGTTCGTCCCGTTCTCCCAGAACCTGAACCTGCAATTTGCCAGCACCCTTTCGAAATTCGCCCAACTGTCGCTGCGCCTCGACAGCGTTGTCCCTGATTGACTGATATTCCGCGTCATCGAGAAGAAACTGTTCGAGAAGACGATTCTTGAGATCACCAGGAACTTCACCTTTGATGGACGCAAGTTCCTCCAGCGGGGCAGGTTTGAGACCTCGGACAGCTTCGCCACGCTGGTCGGTCGCTGAGATTCGAAAGCGGCCAATGTTGGCGTCGCCAAGCGTGGATCGATGAAGCAGGACAAAGGTCAGGGTTTCGTCTGGATGAAGGGTAATGGGTTCCACCAACTCGAAAACCGCGATGCGAGATTGGGGAGCCTCTTCCAGCGTCGTTGTCCAACCGTTGCGAGGATCGTCGTCGAGAGTATCGCGAACCTTGCCGTAGTTTCGCCCCTTCACGTCCAGTTCGGCGTCGGCAACGGCACCTCGCATTTCGATTTCGCGAACCTGGGATTCTCCTTTTTTCGAAACGAGAAGTTTGACGTTTGTCAGTATGAATTCGCCTTTCTCGCCGCGTGAGAGCTGACTGCCGGTGTGAGATTTGTGAGAAAATACTTCCAGCTTCCAGCCGGAGATTCGGGAAAGTGAACCGAACGAATCGTAGGAGATTCGATAGTCATCTTGTCTCGGGAACGGGCCGGAGGTCTGAATCGTCCCGTCGGTCTCGGCGTGGAATTCCGTGCCTTCGGCTGACTGCATAGTTTCCGGACGCAATGGGTTCCACGCCGCGTAGTCGGCTGGTAGATCGACTCGCGTTTTTTCCAGCCATGGGGTAAAGGCTTCCGAAGCTTCAGACTTGGCCGTCTTGGAAAGCTCTTGTGACCGCATATGCCATTCCTCGGCTTCTGTTACAGCTTGCGCAGCATGTGGAGCCTCATAGGGTAGATACGGCTTGGCCTTGGTTCCGGCGGCGCCAGATTCGTCAATGCTGTTAAAGAAGGCAAAGAGACTGTAGAAGTCCTTTTGGGAAACGGGATCAAATTTGTGGTCGTGACACTGCGTGCATCCCAAGGTGAGTCCGAGCCAGACAGTTCCGGTGGTATTGACTCGATCGATGACGTAGTCGATCCGAGACTCCTCGGGATCTCTTCCGCCCTCGCCGTTGGTCATGTGGTTGCGGTGAAAGCAGGTCGCAAGGATTTGTTCGGGAGTCGCGTCAGGAAGCAGGTCTCCGGCAAATTGCTCAATCGTGAACTGATCGAAAGGTTTGTTCTCGGCGAAGGAGTCGATCACCCAGTCCCGCCACGGCCAGTTGGTTCTTTCCCGGTCACCCTGATATCCGTCGGTGTCGGAATAGCGGGCGGCATCGAGCCACCACATGGCGAGTCGCTCGGCATGGTGTGGTGACTCGAGCAGGCGGTCGACGAGAATGGACCATTCGGATTCCTCGCCTTCGATTGTCGCGGTCGGAGGCAGCCCGGTGAGAGCAAAAGAAAGTCGTCGCTTTTGCACGTGGGGAGGGGCGGCGAGAGAAGGAGAAAGAGCTTCCGCAGCGAGGCGCTCCCGGATGAAAGCGTCTACGGGATGGGGGTCTGATGCGGGTAGCGGAGGACGCTCTGGTTTCTCAAAGGCCCAATGTTTGCCCCAAGTCGCGCCTTGTTCGATCCAGCGACGCACTAGATTCCTTTCCGCATCGGTGAGCGGTTTTCGATGCGAGTCGGGAGGTGGCATCAGTTCCTCTTCATCCTCAGTAATGAGCCGATGCCAGAGTTCGCTGGCTTCGAGATCTCCGGGAGTAATGACCGCGACTTGATCTTTGTCGCTCTTTGCTTCCTCTTCCAGATCGAGACGCAGCTTTGCCTTCCGGTGGCTCGGGTCCGGGCCATGGCAATGAAAACACCGATCCGATAAAATGGGAAGAATATCCCGACTGAAAGATACGGCGTCTTCCGCCTGCGCGAGAGGGAATGCCCCAAGCAGACCAAAGGAGAGCAGGGCGAATCTTGCCTCTTGAGAATTGAACGCTCTTCGTGCCATCTCTAACTGTCGTGTCCACATACCCTAATTGTCTTGTAGCGCAGTAGCGGATTTTTTGTATGTTTTGACCATCATGCCTGAGGAGTTTCAATCGATGATCCACCAGCCATTCTTTGCTCAGGGCCTTGAGTTAGGGGCTCTCGTGGAATTATTCGATTACATTCCTGGAGTGATCTTTTACGCCAAAGACAAAGAGAGCCGATACGTTGCGGCGAACCGTGCGATGCTTGATGCTAAAGAACTCAAGAACCCAGACGAATTACTGGGTAAGACAGACCGGGATTTTCACCCGTCGGTTTTTGCTGACGCCTATATCGCGGAAGATCAGAAGATACTCAAAACGGGCAGTGCTTTGCCCAACGAGATCTGGTTCGTTATTGATCGCTCAGGAAAGCCAGGCTGGTTTCATTCGACCAAAGTTCCTCTGCGAAACGAAGTAGGAGATGTCGTTGGGATTGCTGGTGTGCGATATGCGATTGCAACTCCGGAGGATCGAAGGCGGCAGTTTCGAAGGCTAGCACCCGTGATTCTTCATCTCGAACGCCACTACACCGATACCATATCGATGAAAGAGATGGCGAGGTTTGCTGAGATGTCGAGCACTCACTTTAATCGGGAATTTCATGCGATTTTTCGAATGCCGCCAACCCGATTTCTTCACGCATTGCGAATTGAAAAAGCGAGGCAACTCCTCTCCAGCACGGATGCTTCGATTGGAGAGATTGCAATCGCGACGGGCTATCATGACCAGAGCCATTTCAATCGTCACTTTGGTCGCATTGTCAGGATGACGCCTAAGGATTTCCGAAATCGCTTCCGGTAGAATTGCGAATGGAGAGAAGTTACTCGCCGGTATTCAAATTTTCCAGGATCACGCGTGCGACCTCAATCCCCATTATTTCACAGCCTTCTGGCGATAGATGAATTCCATCCGAAGAACGAAGTATTTTTT
>JAKMGR010000702.1 GCA_022424805.1 Verrucomicrobiales bacterium | reverse complement strand
TATCACAAGAAACACTCCTCACAGGGACTCGTCAAATCGTTTTGTTTTGTCCCCAGTAGATAGAACTTTTGTACTTTGCGAGGGCTGCACTTCCTGTCCTTATGAATATTTGGCAAAAGAGGGTTGGGTCAGGCAGCAAAGCCTGTTGAGTCCGTGACTTTACCCAGTCAGGTCAGTGGATTCTGGTTGACTGTCGAGCGACTGCCATCAAAGTTTCGCCGTCTTAACAATCGAACTCAAACCCACTTATCACATGTCAGTTCTTGTCGGAAAACCCGCTCCTTCTTTTAGCGCCAGTGCCGTTGTTGACGGTCAGGTAGTTGAGAATTTCTCCCTCGATCAATATAAGGGCGAAAAGTATGTCATCCTTTTCTTCTATCCCAAAGATTTCACTTTTGTCTGCCCTACCGAACTTCACGCTTTTCAGGATAGCCTGAGCGAGTTCGAAAGCCGTGATGTGGCGATTGTCGGTTGCTCAACGGATACGGAAATGTCTCACTGGGGATGGCTCCAGGTTCCCCGCGAAAAAGGCGGAATTGGTGGTGTCAGCTACCCACTCGTCGCTGATACGAACAAGACGATTTCGTCTGCTTACGACGTACTCGTCGGCGATTACGATTTCGACGAGTATGGTGACCTTATGGCTGAAGGCGAGTTGATCGCTTACCGTGGTCTCTTCCTCATCGATAAGGATGGTGTTGTTCAGCACCAGCTGGTCAATAATCTGCCACTCGGTCGTTCCATTAAAGAAGCAATCAGGATCGTAGACGCGCTTCAGCACTTCGAGGCAGTTGGCGAAGTTTGCCCAATGGATTGGGAGAAAGGTGAGGACGCCATGCAGGCGAATCACGAAAGCACCGCGGCCTATCTAGCTAAGGGCTGATTCATCTCACCAACCCAAATTTTGAAAACCGGCGGACCGATTGGTTCGCCGGTTTTTTGTGCCGTGTAGGAAAGAAGCGGTCACGAACTTGGTTGAAAAGGTAGCTGAGTTTTCCAGATTCGGTTCATTCGCGGATATTCGCGCTTCATTTGCGATGAAGTCTTCAGCACGGGCTCTGAGAGTGAGCGCGAATGGAAAAGAATGGCCTCTGACTCGCGAATGACCGCGAATTTTCCAGTGGCGTCCGATTCGATACTTTTTCGAGTGGTCCCTCCCTAAAACGGCAGCGGCTCACCTTCTGATGCCGTTTTGGTGGAGTAGATCTCCTGCAGTCGCCGGGTCATCGGGCCGACGCCTCCTTGCCCGATCGTGCGTCCGTCAACTTCGAGAACGGGGGTGAGCTCTCCCATTGTGCCGGTAGTGAAAGCTTCGTCGGCAGAGTAAAGTTCGGTGAGAGACAGGTCGCGCTCCTCGATCGGGATCTCGTTTTCTTCGCAGGCATCCATCACGATTTTCCGGGTGATGCCTGGCAGGCAAGCGTGAGCAAAGGGGGTAAGAACTTTTTCGGATCGAATCAGAAAGAGATTCGTCGCATTTGTTTCCGCAAGGAAACCACGGTCGTCGAGCATGACGGCATCATCGACACCGGCGAGGTCGGACTGGATTTTGGCGAGGATGTTGTTGAGAAGATTGTTGTGATGAATCTTCGAGTCGAGAAACTGGGGGCTGTTGCGCCGGATCGCTGAAGTAATCAGGCGAATCCCGCCCTCGTTGTCGTAGACAGGGGCTTTCCACTCGGCGAGGACGATAAGGGTGCAGCCGTATTGGTTATTCACCGGAGACATACCCGATGTCACCTTTTTGCCACGAGTCAGAGTCAAGCGGATGTGCGACTGATCACGCATTCCGTTTGCTTCGAGCGTTTGAAAAATCGCGGATTTCACAAATTCCCGCGATGGGACGTTGGCGAAGCAAAGTGCCTTTGCGCTCGCGAAAAGACGATCAAGGTGAGCGTCGAGCTGGAAAATTTTCCCGTCGTAGATCCGAAGGCCTTCCCAGACGGCGTCGCCGCCCTGCACTGAGGAATCAAAGACGGAGACGCGGGCTTTTTCCCGTTGCCAGAGTCGGTCGCCCACCCAGGTCTGGATCGATTCGTTTCGCGGATCCGGCAGCTTAGGGTCAGGAGTGAAGTTGGGCGAGGGGGAAGATGGCATGGTAGAAAATTGGATGAATACGGCGACTGCAGTCGCAGCTCCGTTGGTATGCAAACCGCAATCACTCCTGCTTCTTGGCAGCTTGCTCACCGTCCTTTGCTTTGCCGTTGTCTGCAGGCTTCGAATCTGCACCTTTCTCGTATTCCGCCAACCGATCTGAATACTCCTCTTTCTCAGGGTCTAACTCCACGGCCCGCTCCATGTATTCGATCGCCTTTTCCATTTCACCGAGTTTGAAAAAGGCCTGCCCGATGTGGTCGTAGATTACGGCATCGGGGGTCTCAATCATTTGCTCGGCACGAAGGAGTTCCGTCTTAGCTTCTTCGTATTTTCCTTTCTTGAAATAGAACCACCCGAGACTGTCTGCAATTGCTCCGCTCTCCGGATCAAGATCGGCGGCCGTTTTGATGAGTTCTCCGGCCTCGTCGATTTTCATGTCATTTTCGACCCACATGTAGCCGAGGTAGTTGTAAACCGTTGCCGTGAATTCTTTGTCCTGATCCTCAGGATCCTGCTTCGAAATCAATTCAATAGTCTTGCGAAAGAGCTTGGCAGCCTTTTCCAGGTCTCCGCCACGTTCCGTTGCTGCGGCATAGCGAAAATAGAATGACTCATTGAGCATCTGGGGTTGCTCATCTCCGGCCAGCTCGATTGTCTTTTCAAATTGCTCGACGGACTCGTCCCAGCGCTCCAGCGTGCTGAGTGGGAAGCTCATGAGGTAGGGGAAATCGGGGAGATCTGGAAACTGGTAGGCTGCGTCTTTGAGAAATTCGATGGCGGCTTCGTATTCGTCCGACTCGATCATCATGCGCGCGAGGGCATTGTATTCGGTGGCTGTGCCTTTCGTGATCGCAAGTGATTTGCGCAGATGAGGAATCGCCTCTTTGAATCTCTCGTTCCGCATGTAGATCTGCGCGAGCTGCTTGTGAGTGCGTGCGCTCTTCGGGTCGATCTCGAGGATTTCTCCCAAGGTCGAAATCACCTTTTCCTCGTCCCCTTTTCCTCCGTATACCTTGGCAAGCTTTTCGCGAACATCGAGCCGGTCGGGGCTTGCGGTGATGACTTCGACATAGGCCTGAATGGCCCGGTCGAATTGACGCGTCGTGTGGTAAAAATCGCCTACCTTTTCGACCACTGCGGGATCCTCCTCTGCGAGGAACAGTGCCTTTCCATAGAGTGTATTGACGAGCTTCGACTCGTCAGTTTCGCTGCCAGCTCTGACCGGCCAGATCTGCCCGGAAATGCGACCAAGCTCCAGCCAGAACCTTGGGTCGCTGTTTTCAATACTGAGCGCCTCTTCGAATACACGGCGTGCTTCGGCCTTGCGATTGTTGACGACGAGAAGGCGAACGTAGTGCTCATAGACGGCGGCCTCACTTGGAAATTTCTGTAGGGCGTCTTCGATGACCGAGAAAGAGCGCATTCTTCCGTCCTCATCGCTGTTGCGATAGGTTGCGAGGTATTCGGAAAGGGAAATGTAGGCAAAAGGCTCGTCAGGATTTGCCTTCAGATTTTCTTCGAGAAGTTCGAGTGCCTCATCGTTCCCACCGTTGCGAGCAAGTAGGTTCGCCGTTTTTCTCGCGAGAAAATGCTGGCCGGGCGCGTTTTCGAGAACGGTCTTGTAGGCTTCGACGGCTTCCAATGCCCGACCCCGGGCTTCGAGGCTCCGCCCCAGAGCGTAGTTTGCCAGTGCCGCGCTCTTTTTCCTCCCCCTTTCGGAGAGAATCAGCCTGGGATCCGGCTCGAAATACTGATCCAGATAGACTTTGGCGTAGTCATGAACGGATTTTCCGCGTTCCGCGGAAGCGTCGTTGGCAAGGAAAAATGCAGATGTGAGAAATCCGTACACAACGAAGCAGCGAAGGGTCTCCGAAACGGTTCGCGAACCGGGAACTCGACGCTGCGATGCTTTCATGCGCTCAAGATCAATGCTTAGCTCTTGTAACGCAAACGCTTCTTGTGGCGGTTAGCCTTCATGCGCTTACGTCGCTTGTGCTTACTGATCTTGGTCTTTCTTTTCTTTTTAAGACATCCCATAATCAAAAATTAGTTGGTTGTTTCGTGTCGTGAGCTGTCACCAGCGCGACGGCCCGCTCGATGCGACTGATCGGTGACGGGCGCGGAGTATCGGTCAATCGATCACTTTATTCAAGGGATATTCAATGATCCCTTCCGCACCCAGTTCCTTGAGGCGCGGGATAAGTTCGCGGACTTCGCGCTCGTTGAGAACGGTTTCGACAGCAACCCATTCCCCATCGGTGAGCTCGGAAACGGTTGGTTTGCGGAGAGAAGGAAGTAAATCGAGGATGGCTGCCTTTTTGTCGTTTTTTAGGTTCATTTTCAGACCTACCATGTCGCGGGCGGCGAGAGCACCCTGCAGAAGAACGGCGATCCGCTCGATTTTGGCGCGTTTCCAGGGGTCATCCCAGGATTCCTTTTTCGCGACGAACTGCGGGTAGCTCTGCATCAGTTCGTCAACGATGCGGAGATTGTTGGCTCGGAGAGAAGAACCGGTTTCGGTGATGTCGACGATCGCGTCGACCAATTCCGGAACTTTGACCTCGGTCGCGCCCCAGCTGAATTCCACCTCGGCATTGACGCCATTGTCCTCAAGATACT
>JAKMGR010000700.1 GCA_022424805.1 Verrucomicrobiales bacterium | reverse complement strand
TCGTGAAAGGCTTGCCGCTCAGTTCCCGATCGACAAACATCTTGGCGGCCTTGCCCACCTCCACAGCCTGTTCGGAGGATATCCCGCCCATCTCACGCGCCTGCTCCGCGACTCGCTGGCGTTGCTTTTCGTAGCGATCACTCAAGTATTTTTCCGGAGCATCTACAAAGTAGAGCCGTAACTGAAACTCACGGCCGGCTGCGTTAACAAAAAAGCTGTCGCCGTCATTATCGTCTCGCTTCAACAAACGAGCACCCGAGATCTTATCGTAGCCTCGAACCTTTTCCACGCCCTCGCGGATGTTCCCAAGAGGAGGGGGCAGGGTCGCTGTTGGGCTCTTCGAATTTTTTGACCCAAGGGGCTCCTCCTTGAGAACGGCAGTTGGCTTTTGAGAATCGCCACCTGGGTTATTCACGCGCCCACGCTGCCAGTAGGCAACTCCAGCAACGACGAGAATAAGGACGAGCCGGATGATACGAGACTTACTCAAGGGAGAAATGAAATGGTGAAGATCAGTCCTTCTTATCCTGCACTGTCGATTTCACATACAGCTCGCGAAGCTGTTTGAAATCGACTTCAGCAGGACTAGCGGACATGAGGTCGATGCCTTTGTTGTTCTTCGGAAAGGCGATGACTTCGCGGATGCTGTCCTCTTTGCAGGCCAGCATGACGAGCCGGTCGAGACCGAGCGCGATTCCCGCATGCGGTGGCGCGCCATACTGGAAGGCTCCGAGAATGTGCCCGAAGTTTTCGGCCTGCTCCTCGTCGTCGACTCCGAGAATACGGAAGATCTTCGCTTGGAGCTCACCTTCGTGGATTCGCAGACTACCGCCGCCCAATTCGTTTCCGTTGAGCACAACGTCATAGGCCTCAGCGCGAATCCCTCCCCAGTTGGCTTCATCTTCAAGCAGCGCTTCATCCGAAGCCTTAGGACGAGTGAAGGGATGGTGAACAGCATTCCATTTCCCTTCTTCCTCGTCGTAGCCGAGCAGGGGAAAGTCGACAACCCAGAGAAAATCGAGCTCGTCCTCTTTGCCTTCGAGCCAGTTGTTCATCTCGGCACATTCGAGACGGAGACGGCCAAGCACATCGCAAACCGTAGCGCGTTTGTCGCAACCAAAGAGAATGAGGTCTCCCTCTTCGATGTTGAGATCTTTTTCTATCGCAGCGAGTTCTTCTTCACTGAAAAACTTCACGATCGGCGAACGCCAGGTGTCGTAATCTTTGCCTCGCACCTGAATGTAGGCAAGCCCACCTGCACCTGCTTCCTTCGCGACCTCCTCAAGGCGCTTGATCTGGCCAGTGGAAACGCCGGCAAAACCTTTCGCATTGATGGCACGGACAACACCGCCGCCTTCGATCGCGCGTTTGAAGACGCCAAATCCAGAATCTTTGAAATGCTCAGACAACTCCACGATCTCGCACCCGAAGCGACGCTCCGGCTTATCGCTGCCGTATCGATCCATCGCGTCCCAGTAGTCGAGACGATCGAAAGGTGTTTTGATTTCGACGCCCTGCGACTCAGAAAAGACCTTGGCGAGGAGACCTTCGACCAATGCGAAAATGTCCTCCGTCGTGACGAAGCTCGCCTCGATATCGACCTGGGTGAACTCCGGCTGGCGATCCGCTCGCAAATCCTCGTCGCGAAAACAGCGGGCAATCTGGAAATAGCGCTCTACTCCCGCTACCATGAGCAGCTGCTTGTATTGCTGAGGAGCCTGCGGCAGCGCGTAGAATTTGCCGGGGTTGAGACGTGAAGGAACGAGAAAGTCCCGTGCCCCTTCCGGTGTCGATTTGGAAAGAATCGGCGTTTCAATTTCGGCAAACCCGTTTTCATCGAGCCCATCGCGAAGCGCCTTAGTGATGGCGTGCCGGGCGCGCAGATTTCTCGTCATCCGCGGGCGGCGCAGATCGAGATAGCGGTGCTTCATGCGCAGGTCCTCGTTGCTGAGTTCCTTGTCGAGTTGGAACGGCAGCACCTCCGCTTTATTGAGAATTTTCAGTTTGGTCGCAACGACTTCCACTTCTCCCGTCTCGATCTTTTCGTTCACCGTCGACTGTCCGTCAACCTCGGGTCGGTCGTGGACTCGGCCTGTCACTTGAATGACGTCCTCATTTCTCAGCGTATGGCTCAGTTTCGCTGCTTCCGCATTTTCCTCGGAGCGGAAGACGCACTGCGTCACTCCCTCGCGGTCACGAATGTCGATAAAGATCACTCCGCCCTGATCGCGAACCGTATT
>JAKMGR010000670.1 GCA_022424805.1 Verrucomicrobiales bacterium | reverse complement strand
GAATTGTCGGGCTCTGGCTGCTCAACTATTTCGGCAATCTCCTTCCGCATTTCGGTCTCGATCCGATCCAGCAGCCCTTCGACATGATTACGATGCTGGGATTTTTAATTCTGTTAGGGACCGCGGTGAATAATCCCATCCTCATCGTCGACCGCACCATGCGGAACTTTCGGGAAGAAGGGCTCGGCGCCATCGCCTCAGTAAAAGATGCCATCGCTGTTCGTATCCGCCCCGTCCTCATGACTACCGCGACTACCCTGATGGGTCTCGCCCCGCTAGTTTTTCTTCCCGGCGCGGGGACCGAGCTCTACCGAGGTCTCGGCGCGATCGTTCTCTTCGGCCTTGCTTTTTCAGCACTGGTGACCCTGACCTTTCTGCCCTGCCTGCTCGCGACTCTACTTCGAATGATGGAGCAGTGGGTGGGTAAACGAGAAACCGCCTCAGCATAATCATACCTCCAAACGCAAGCCGTCCCAGGCCAAACGCACGCCTTCCGGCAAACCCGGTTCCAGCGCAGCGTAATTGGCCCGACAGGAAAAATGCGTGAGCCAGGTTTCTTTGACCCTCAAATCCCTAGCAATCTCAACCGACTCGCCAATCGATAGGTGAGTCCAATGCAATTCCGGCTGAAGCCCGTCGAGAATCAGCAGATCAATTCCACGCACCAACTCCTGCGTTTCTTCCGACAATTCCTTCGCATCCGGGATGTAAGCGAACAGACGCTCACCGTTTCGGGAAAAAAGAAAGCCAATCGTTTCTACTTTGCCATGCGAAACCGGTAACGGGGTCACTTCGAGATCAGCTACCGAAAACGGTCCATCGATCAAGCAAGGTGCGATTTTTAAATAGCCACGGTAACGATTCATACCGTCGAAAATGTAAGGAAATGCACCTTTGAGACGCTCCATGCACTCCTCTGTCGCGAAAATCTCCAGCTCATCGTCATCCCACACCGTGAACCGTCGCAAATCATCAAAGCCCATCACATGATCGCTGTGCGCATGAGTAAATAACGCCGCGTCGAGATTGCGGACCTCCTCCCGGAGCATCTGCTGCCGAAAGTCGGGCCCTGTATCCACTACCAGCTCCGTCTCTTCCGTGCGCACATAGATGGAAGAACGCAGGCGTTTGTTTTTCGGGTCGTCAGAGGTGCATACCTCGCAATTGCAACCGATCACCGGCACACCAATCGACGTGCCTGTTCCTAAAAATGTAATTTCTGCATTCTTGAACATTGACTTTTTGAACAGTTAAAATAATACTGTGGAGAAATCTAACTCAATACGTCCGCCAATGCTCTCGGTTTTAAAAATCAAAAATCTCGCACTCGTCGACGATCTCACTTGGGAACTCGGTCCGGGGCTCATCGGTGTCACCGGAACAACCGGGGCCGGGAAATCCATGATCGTAGGCGCGCTGAAACTTATTCTCGGAGAACGCGCCAACCACGATCTCGTCCGCACCGGCGAGAGCAGTTGCGGCGTCGAAGCCATCTTCGAACTCTCCCACAATCTCGAACAGGTCAACACATTACTTGAAGAGTGTGGCCTCGACGCCTGCGAAGGAAATACCCTTGTCGTGAAACGCATCTTCGGAAGCGGGAACAAGCAATTTATCAACTGCTCGCCCTGCACTCTGTCGGTGCTGAAATCAATCGGGAGCCTCCTCGTTGATCTGCATGGACCGCACGAGCATCAATCTCTGCTCTCCCCAGACCGCCAGATGTCCATGCTCGACGCCTACGCCAAGGCGGGTAAAGAGCGCGACTCCTATCGATCAGCATGGAGACAGTGGCGCGACGCAGCAAACGCACTGGAAAATTTCGAAAACACCAGGCAAGTCAGCGATCAGGAAATCGATCTTCTCCGCTTTCAGGTCGAAGAAATATCGACTGCCGCACTCGATCGAGAAGAAATTACCGATCTGGAGCAGCGCTACCGGCAGTCTCTCCACAGCAGCCGACTTGTCGAAAATGCAAACCAAGGCGTCGACCTCATCAGCGCCGCAGTCGCGAACCTGACGAATGCGAAGCGCTGCATTCTCGAACTGGAGAAATTTGATCCCTCCGTCATTGAACGAGTCTCCGGATTCGAATCGGCCCGAGTCGAAATCGAAGAACTGGAAAATGTGCTTCGCGACTACCGTGACGATCTCGAAATCGATCCCGCAGAATTTGCCCGGATGGAACGCCGCATCGACGAAATCGAAACCCTCAAGCGAAAATACGGACAGTCCATAGAAGAAGTTCTAGCCTACGAGGCCAAAGCCCGAAATCGCCTCGGCACTGTCGACGGACGGGAAGAGGAACTCGAACGTCTTCGCGAAGCGGTTGAAAAAACGCAGTCGTCTCTGAAAAAGGCAGCGAAGAAACTTTCGAAGAAACGTCGCGCCGCTGCGCCAAATCTCGCTGCTGATATCGCCAGTCACCTCGACGATCTGGGATTCAATCAATCCATCTTTGAAATTGAATTTGCAGATCAAGATGAACCCGGACCTCAAGGATTCGAGACAATGGAATTTGTCTTCGGCCCGAATCCCGGCGAACCCCTCAAACCGCTCCGCATCATTGCCTCCAGTGGAGAGATGTCTCGCGTCATGCTAGCCGTGAAAAGCGCCCTGGCCGATCAGGACTCCATACCTCTCATGGTCTTCGACGAAATCGACGCAAACGTCGGCGGAGAAATCGCTGGTGCAGTCGGCAAGAAAATGGCCTTTCTCGGAGAGCGTCACCAGGTCGTCGCCATCACCCACATGCCGCAGGTCGCATCCCTGGCTCATCGTCACTTCCTCGTCACCAAAGAAGTCGAGAACGACCAGACCAACTCCAGCCTCGAAGCTGTTACGGGCAAAAAGCGAACCCGCGAACTCGCACGCATGCTCGGAGGAATCGGTCCCGAAACCCTGGCGCTGGCAACGAAAATGGCTGGGGTGTAGACCGTCTTCTGGAACAATTCTATCCTGTCTGGTCTTCGACCTGACAGGGTTGTGTGCTAGATCCAACAGGGTGCCCCAGCAGTATACCCAACAAGGTATCGCAAAGGCTTGAATCAAGGGAATCTACTTATGCCACGTACTCCTCAACCGGAGCTGCCGCACGCTCCAGATCATCGTACTCGCGAGAGGTCATTGCTTTCTCGTCGAGCAGGCAGCGAGAGATCCATTTCTCGAAGCGGTCAAAATCGGGGTTCTCTGCAGCAGCATCGAGGACGTGCGCCCAATCATAGGACTGATCGGTGTCCGGCGCTGCATATCGGCGAATCTGCAGGAGACTCTGGATCGACTCAAACTCACGTGGCTGAAGATTTTCAATCGCCGCAGGTTCCGGCATATCATCAAGAACGTCGGCGTCGAGACCAAAGCTAATCACTCCGATGCCGTAGCGGGAAGCAAATCGGCGGACCTCTTCGATCATGCGACGATCTTCAATCGGAGCGGCGATAAGCAGTTCCGCCGCATTCGCCCACTCGGATGTAGCGAGGCACTGGTAGAGATCCTCATAAAGAGAGACGTGGTTCAATTCGAGACGAAGCTTCACACTGGATACACGCATCGGTGACTGACCGAGGCGGCGATGAACTTCCAACTTCTCTTTGTTCAGTGAAACGCTGTCCTTAGATTCCTCTCCGGCGAGCCAATCAACCACAGCAAGGTCGGGCACTCGCCAGCGATTGCCTTCAGCATCGATCGTAAAGGAACGCTCGAAGGAGAAGGGAAACTGCTGCACAGACTCCAGGTAACGCTGAACGACGGCACGAAATTTCGCGGCGCGAGCGAGCGAAACATCCATGTCAGCCGAACTCATTCCCACGCCATCTTCATCGGAGCCTGTGTGAAAAAGATTACGGGCACTGTTAACCGTGTGGATGGTTGAAGTGCGGAGGTAGTAGCCTTGTCCCTGTTCGACTTTCGCAATGGGCGAAGATGGGTCACAGGACATTATGGAAAAGTGATACCGCAAAGTCGCATCAGAATAATCCTGCTTGAGACGATGCTTCACCATTTCAATCAGCTCGGTCCCCTTGATTGCCTGGGCGGGATTTCTTGGTAAAATGTCAGGGAGGATTTCTTTTAGCTGATCGCGGAGGTTCATAGTTGTGAGAGACGGGAGTTAAATGGTGGTAAAAATTTCGGTAAACGTTTGAGAATTTGTCTTAATTTTTAAATATCCGAACAGCATGTGGACATCAGGTCAAGCGATTCGTTCAAAAAGTTGATAATTAAGGCGTCCATAATTTTAATTTTTGAAAATTTTATAATTTCCATTCACTTGGCGGCTTGCCGTGGAAATTCTATCACTTGGATTTGTCGATATTCTTCCAGACGATGTTGCGGTATTTGGCTCGAGTAATAAAGCTAGCAATCCCAATCGGTTTGCAAAGCTCAATATCACCGGGTCGCAGGCTGATCTTTCGATCTTTCCTCACCAGATCAACCATCATTTCATCATCAATCCATGCTTCGATTTTCTTATCGGTGACGCGGACCCTCACCTTGTACCAACGCTCCTCCTCGAAGCCGGAAATGTTCATTGTCTCATTCTCGGACGCATCAAGATCATCGACGGATGAAATCCCCACAATTCCGCCTCCCCAACCGCCAATCACATAGGTCGCGTGACTTTCATCGACCGGAAAGGTGAGCGCACAGAAAAAATCGGTCCCATCCAGCTTCATGGCATCGAGCGTGAGTTCGTAATTCGACGTCGCAGGAGCTTCACCTTCCCAATTGACTCCCGTCATGATTGCCCCAAAGCCGAATTCCATCTCGCCGTCTTCGGTCACAAAGACATCACCTTCTCCACCGAACTGGGTTTTCTTCCAATTGCCGAGATCCTTCCCGTTGAATAACGAAATCTCCGCCGACTTCTTTTTCACTTTATCCGGATCTACTTCCCCCTTACCGGCAGCGTGGCCGCCTTTCTCCTCTTTCTTATTCTTCTTTTCGAGCGGCTCAGCCGGCAAGTCTTTTTCCGGCAACTGCGCGTCTCCGAATGCAGCTTCCAGAGTCGTTCGCTCGAGGAATAACTCGCCGGAGGCATCATCATCGTTCACAGACCAGACAAAAATTCCGGCCTTTCCGTAGAGCGTCTGGTGCATGATGACTCCAGACACGAGAAAACCGACGACAAAAACAATAAATCCGCTGAGATGTTTCACACCTCAGGATTTACCGAAGCAGGGTTCCACTGCAAGAGAAATCCCGTCCGTTTATGCGACCAAAAGAATTTTGGAAGTGAGAAGGTTCGATGGAAGCAGGCGCTCTCCGGGGTCAAAGACTCCAGCTACAACCGCAGAACCTGCACCTGGCCTCTGCGAGGCCGGATTGCGCATTCTGAAAAATTACGCTCCGCTCTCACTCACCGGGAACATCGTGAATCGCTCTCAGATACTGCTCCCAATCGTAGTCTGTCACATCGTGCGCTCCTTCTCGGACATGATACCTCACCGTTCCGCCGACAGGCTCGTGATTGGCGGGTTGTTTTTCCGAACTGATTCCTATTTTTCCAAGCAGTTCGAATACCGGGCTGGCGTGCTTGGCGGAGAGAAACTCCCCCTTCGGATCTGCCCAGCGATCACCTTCTGCACTGGCAACGTAAATCATTCGGGGAGCGCTCAAGGCAATGAGCATATGCTGATCAACCGGTAGTTCGGATTCCTTTTCATTGTAGTTTCGGAAGTTCTTACAGAACCAATGGGGAAAGCTGTTGTTGATGCGAGAAACTCGCTCACCAAATCGCCGACGGCTCAGGGCCGCACCTCCGCAACCTGAGTTGTTGGAAATCACGAGAGCGAAACGCTCATCTTGTGCACCCGCCCAAAGAGCGGTTTTTCCGAGACGGGAATGCCCAAATACCGCGACGCGATTTTGATCCACGTTCTCATCAGTCTCCAGGAAATCGCGAACCCGACTCGTCGCCCATGCCCAGGATCCGATCGAGCCCCACTCGTCGGCAGCGGGAACTCCAGTGAGTTGGTGAATCCCATTCTCGAATTCATCATGGAAATCCGGGTCAACGTCTCCGTAGTAAAACGTCGCTAACGCGGCTCCACCATCGATGATTTTTTCGACCGGCCAGCGCGTTCCTCGAAAGCCTCGCGCTTTCTCCGTTGCACGGTTGTTCTCCACAACGCCAAGCTTTCTGTCTTTGCTGCTGTCCGTCACCCAGTTCTGATTCAAGGTGATTTCGGGGGAAGAATCGATCGTATGATTGCCTCGAAAATTGAGTGACACAAAAGTGGGAACCCCGTCAGCCGGAATCTCCTTCGGCTTGATCAGAAGCAGGTCGAGAAAGGGGCCTTCTCCGGCAGTGAAGTGAATGCGAATTTCCGAAAGTGTCGCTTTGCCCCGAAGAAACGGGATCGGCCCTTTCGTCGTTTCGAAACGCATTCCCTCCGGTCGAC
>JAKMGR010000666.1 GCA_022424805.1 Verrucomicrobiales bacterium | reverse complement strand
TTTTGCTTGCGGTTGTAATACTCATGCAAAACAGCATTCCCGCCGCTTATTACTGCCCTCTCACCAATCCAACCGTGTTAGCTCGGAAATTCAACCCTGTTAGGTGATTAACCTGACCCTGTTGGGTCAACGCTTTGCCCGGTCTTCAGCAATCAGCTTATTAATTTGACCAAGATCCATCATCACTGCGGCAGACTTGGGCTTCATCTTGACAATGACCCCCAGTCGCATCGTGCTGAGCACGCCACAGAGAAGGCCTTCCTGATCAATGAGCGGGGAACCGCTGTCCCCTTTGATCATGGGCAGGGTAGTCACGATCTTGCGGAATTCGGATTGGCCGGGAATGGTAATGCTATCCTCGAAAAGCCCCCCGCCCTTTTCGTGCATCCATCCGCCAGCGAACAAAGTGGTTTCCTGCGTAAGAGGCGCTGTCCGATATTTCAGGTATCGGGGTGTTGCCATCTCCGCTTTTACGATTGCGAAATCGGCTTCGTTGTTGCGATAAACTTCCCGAACCCGAGCGTAGTCGATATAGGTCTCACGACTGTTGGATGTTGCGTAGAGCACGAATGACTCATCGTGTGACAATACGTGCGCAGCTGTGAGAAAGTACCCATCCCGTGTGATCGGGGCACAGCTTCCGAAACCAGAACCTCCCTTTGCAATGGGAACAGAGAAACCCAGCTCAAGCACCCCCTCTTTCGCATCGCGACTCGTAGCCAGTTTCTTTTTGAAGTCCTCGTTGATATATTCCCCGCTTACGATCAGGCCCGAATGAAGCGTGAGATAGTCAGCGGCAGAAAAACCAGTGTCCGTATTTTCTTCCAGCTCTGGCAAGGTAACCGGCGCATCAATCCCGATTGAATCATACTTGGCCAGAGAACGCTTCTGATCCCAATGCGTGTTCGTGGGCATGACCACGCAAGAGTTCATGGCAGAACAGCCAAAGGAAATGGCTGCTAGTCGAAGGATGGTGCGTATGGCTCGGGAACCCAGCATGCAGAGGGAATACGGGAATCAGCGCGGCGTTCTTTCAGATCCTACGAAATACAACTCCTGTAAGAGGAAGACCGAACTGTAAATAAATATAGTTCACTTCTTGGCACCTGACAGGTGATAAAATGCTCCTTTTTGAAAATAATTCTACTTTAGCAAATTATCTGCACTCACTCAGCATTTGGAGTGCGTGATAGATCTGCGAGATTGAATTACAGCTTTTCGCCGTATTTCTTCCCGTGAAAATCCTTGGCCTGGCCGAGACAATTATCGGTATAAATGCGGTTTTTGAAATTCAGCAATTTCGAAAACTCCGCGCAAGCTGCGTCGGTCCAGACTACGACTTGTTTGAAGCGGTGTACGCCGATCCCATTAAGCTCTCCTCCTCATCATCTGAACTATCTGGTTCTTCATCTGCAGAGGCAGAGCTATCATCTTCGACACCGGAGCGGACCGAGTATTCGCCGGAATCCCATCCAAAAAGACAGAGCAGAAGCCAGGAGATGGCGGCAATCGCGAAGGCGAGAAAGAGGACGAAGAAGATATTGTTGCAGCTACCCAAAGCTTCAGCAATGATGAGAGGGAATGATATAGATTAGGAGAGGTGAATTATGATGGAGTTGTTTTCGCTTTCCCCTGCCCTGACGGTAAGCCGAAAAGCGATCAAATTTGATCAAATCTCAACCCTCGCTTCTGCTCCGATCCGGCGAAAAAACTTCGCTTCGAAGTTCACGCAAAATGCTTCTCGCGTCCCGTTGCCGTGTTAGAGCTTCTGCTGTGATTATATCGTCCGGTCTTCGAGCATGCCACTGCTGCAACAGGCGACGAAGTTGATGACTTTGCGTGACTGTGAAATGAATCTCCGAGATCATCTTTGCATAACCTGGGGGATCAACGAGGCGCGCTGAGTCCTCCCGGACCAGATCGAGAAACGAATCGATCCAGCTTTCGCTTTTGTTCAGAGCGCCCTCGCAAAGCCGGGTTGCAAATGCCTTGTCAATTTTCTCGATGGGATGCTCGGGATCATCTGAAACAACTTTGAGAACCTGACAAAGTTCTACCGTTGAGTCCCGAAGGGCGATGGGATAATACCCTGCAGCCTCCATCTCGATAAGTACTCCATTAGGAGGGTAATCCTCGGTGGGACGAGATACGGTAGTAACACTGCGCCTCGGGAGATCATATTTTCTCGACCACGTCGCGACAGGATACCAGACATTGCCGGAAGCTTCCTCCGTTACTTTTCCAGCCAGAAACGCCTCGCCAACACAAAGTTCGCCAGAACCTGCAATCCCAAAATTCAGCCACCCTCGTGATATAGCATCAAATCCATCTTCAGCCGAGGCTAATGCCGCAGTAGCGGCGGCAGCGTGACTCTTTCCCGGCCCAGAAATGACCAGGCGCATTGATCCGTCCCGACTTGCATACATCGGAAAGAGTCCCCCTTCCCCAAACGGCTGCAGGGAGAAGCGATCGATTACGGCACGGGCCTCCGGCCGAAGGGCTACCACCCAGTTGATTTGAAAGGCAGACATCTAATTTCTATTTTCAGTGCCCGAAGGCGAAGCCGAGTAGAGCTGCCCCGACGGAAGGAATATAACCCTGAAAAAACCGCTGCATCGTGTTCTTCTGCTCCAGTGTCCAAACCTTCGCCTAGCCTGCAGCAGTGGCATAGTTTTCCCATAATGGGTCGATGACCCCGTGATTGAAGAGAAGGAATAGAACGATTCCCGTGACAACCATTACCGTCGACATCGGACGAAGAAAGGCATTGAGAAGAAAACCGACAATCATTGCAATCCCGAAGCTTAATCCGAGGCGCATCGCCACGTCTCCCCGGGGTCGATCGCGTTGCTGGAACGCGGTTTTGGTTTTTGAGTTTTCTCTCCAATCCGACGAGACAATTTGACCAACTTCCTTACCTTGCGCCTGAATCCGGTCAGACGACTTCATCTCTGTGCTCTTCAATGCAAACCCGCAGGTCACTACGATGGCGGCGACAGGCAGGCAATACCCTTTGGCGCCCGAGAATCCAC
>JAKMGR010000663.1 GCA_022424805.1 Verrucomicrobiales bacterium | reverse complement strand
ACATTGGAGAGACACTCATCATTCCTGGGGTCAATGCTCCAGCTCCAGCTCCAGCTCCAGCGCCTGCACCAGCGTCAGAGCCTCCCGTCCCGCAGGTGGAGGAGAAAAAGCAGGTCGCTAAAAATGACAGCAAGCCGGCACCGGCTAAAGAAAAGTCTGTCTTCGTAGGGGAGACAAAGAAGGCACCAGCCAAGGGCAAGAGCCACACGGTTGGGAAGGGCGATACTCTTACCAACATTGCTTCCCGTCACGGAACTGATGTGAAATCTCTAGAGTCGGCCAACGGACTCCGCACGGATGTTATCAGCATTGGACAAGTGCTTACCATCCCAGGCGCGCCGCAAAAGGTTGCTGACAACACGAATGAAAAGGCTCTTGAGTCGCAGGCTCCGAAGTTTCAGTATGACAATCCACTTCTCCGCACCAACGAGACGTATGGCCACTACACGGTGAAGAAGGGGGACAATCTCTACGCTCTCGCTCGTGATTTCTTCACTAACATGGGCGAACTCCAGCGTCTCAATCGTCTCGGAGAGAAGACTCTGATTTATCCTGGCAACGACATCATCGTTCCGACTTCGAAGTATAACGGGTATCACAACAGCAAGGATGTTGCCACGCGCTAGGACCACACCGCACACCAATTTGTCTCCGATGCCTTCCCGGGCTGTTGAGAGACATAGTTGAGTGGTCAGAAAGCCCGGTCTCGCAGGGGACCGGGTTTTTCTTTTGTAGAAAGGGCTATTTCCTCAACTTCGCCGCCATCTCTACGGCTTCAAACAAGCTCCGCGAATTAGCCTTTCCCTGCCACGCAATATCCAGTGCCGTTCCGTGATCGACTGATGTCCGGACGATAGGCAGGCCGAGCGTGGTGTTCACGGCTCGATCAAAAGCGAGAGCCTTCAACGGAATGTGCCCCTGATCGTGATACATACAGATGAAGGCATCGGTCTCCTTTCTTCTCCAATCGAGAAATGCGGTGTCGGGAGGCAAGGGGCCCTCAAGAATCGCCCCGTCTTGCGCGACGCGGTTCATCGCGGGTATGATGATTCGCTCTTCTTCCCGATTTCCAAACAGCCCGCCCTCGCCGGCGTGGGGGTTCAAGCCGCAAACCACCATTTTGGGTTCATGCCCCCGGATGCGTTTCATTGCACTGCGAGTCAGCTCAATCACATCGACGATTCGGTCTTCCGTGATGAGAGAAGGGACTTCGAAAAGGCCGACGTGAACGGTGACGAAGCTCGCCGTGACTTCATCGGAAACCTGGAGCATGCAGGAACGCTCCGCCTTGGTCCGCTTGGTGAAAATTTCTGTGTGTCCAGGGAAGTGGATCCCTGCACTTTGAAGGGCTTCCTTGTTGATCGGAGCGGTCGCGACACCAGCGACTACACCGTCGAGCGCCAGGTCAATCGCCGTGGTGATGAAATCGTAAGCCGCTTGGCCTGTGCTTGGATTGATCTTTCCGGGCGCAAAGTCATCCATTGAGATGTGGGCTGCGTCAAAGACTCCGGGCTGGTAAGCGCTTGATAAATCAGACTGGGAATAGATGGCCGGGGAAAACGGTTTTCCCGTCCTCTCCGCGCATGCAGCTAGGACTCCGTGACTTCCAAAAACGATGGGAGTGCACAGTTTCGCGATCTCCTCGTTGGCCAAAAGATCGAGGCAAATCTCTGGCCCGACCCCGGCGGGGTCGCCCATGGTCACGGCAATGCGAGGAAGGTTCATTGCGGGAAAAAACGCGTGGAAGGGTCTTTCGTCAACGGGCGAAGCAGTCCCGGTCGATGATTTTGACTCCGATCAAACAGGGTTCACTCCTTGGCTAAACAGGGTTTGCTCCATTTCCCAACCATCTTGGGTCACTCGACCTGTGTCTCGGCTTCCTCTTCCAGGGTAGCTTCTCCTTCAGCGACCGTTACGGTGGTCTCTTCCGCGGGCTCCAGGGGTGGAGGGATTTCCACGATGATACGGACTTCGCCAGCATCGATTTGCTCGATGGATTTGGTATTCTGAATCGAAACCCGCTCGAGTCCGACGCCGCTTTCGGCAAGGAGTCTTCTCGCCTCGTTGCCTCGTTTTTCGAGTAGATAGTCTCCGTAGGCTCCCGTTGAGGTTCCGTATTTCACGGGCTTGATCAGCACGCGATTGCCGGCGAGCGGTGGGGTGTTGAGTTGCTTTGCGATGCCTGCGATGAGGGACGTTTGGCTAGCTTGGAGAAGAAAGGAGTTTCTGGAAAAACGGACCGGGTCGAGGTGAACGTATTTGTTGTATGGTTCTGGGACCTGTTTAACCGTGGGGAAAATTGCAGAGCTGAGTGGGAAAGTCGGAGCTGGCTGGTCTTCCTGCATCAGGGGGATGGCGCGAAGCGGTCCCTTGGAAGTAGCAGGCGGAATCGTTGTCGTGATCGTGGTAGGTGCCGTCTTCGCTGGGGCCGTGCCATCGATTAGGCTGAGATCGGCTAGCATCAGCATAGTGGGAAAAATTTTATCGAGGGCGAGACCGGGCGCTTCGAATTTCTCCGCAGCACTGGGATAGTAGTCGAAATCGATGAGAGGGCCGGAAACCTCTTGGCCCGTCGAAAGTTTCACTGAGATTTTTGGCAGGTCGTCGGAGTTGACGATGCAGATGCGATTGATGATGTCCCGGTCGCCGAGGATTGGATCCATGCGGATCTTGAGTGCGGTCATCGTGATGACGCTATCGGTAAGACCGCTCAGCAGGATTGCGTCGTCCCAGATGGCGAGGCCGCCCTCGTGGGTTGAGATGCCGATCTCTGCGATCAGGCTGGTGAGATCGTGGGTGTTGGGAAAGTCGATTTCTGAGTCGGTTTGAACTCCCTCGTTGATGATTTTCAGATCTGGACGGACGCTTTTGACGGCGCGCGCCAATTCGAGTCCAGTTTCTTCATCTGGGACCGCGCCTGAAAAGGAGACTCCTTTTTCCTCAAACTTCACTGCGAAAAGCGGCGCCTCATCTGTTCCGAGCACTGCACTTCCCATCCACGCAAAGGCGAGGGCAGGCAGAAATTTTCGGATCAAGTAGGAGGAAGGCATCGGAATCTGCTTTTACAATACGCCGGGTCGGCGCAAGCAGCCCGACATTACATCCTGTGAATGCAGGGAAAGTCAAACCTTTCAGTGCACTTGCGAGCGGGCCGATTTTCGTGTTTTTGTGATGAAATGCGCTCCAGTCTCGACGGAGCAAGCTCTGCTCTGATACCATATCGGTGATGATGGATCAGGTTAGAACAACAGCACTGGCAGCAATTTTGACAATTACCTCCCATGCTGGCGGTGGCTTTGCCGAGGAGGAAATCTGCGAAATTCAAATTCTCGATGAGGAAAACGGATGGCCCGTTCCCATCGTCGAATTGCGGACGACAAACAGCGTCCGCTTTTTCTCCGACAATCGCGGTGTGATTGCTTTCGACCTCCCAGACCTGATGGGGCGTGAAGTCTGGTTTTTCGTGGAAGGACATGGCTATGGAGTAAAGCCGGATGGATTCGGGTATCGTGGCGTGCGGCTGACGCCCGAAGTCGGGAAGCACCTTACAGTAAAGGTGGATCGGGAATTGCCAGCAAAGAGGCTTGGGCGGATCACGGGTTCCGGTTTGTTAGGAGAAAGCAGAAAGCTGGGTTGGGATGGCGGAGACCCGGAATCGGGCGTGCTCGGCTGCGACAGCGTTCAGATCGCGGCTCATAATGGGAAGCTATTTTGGGCGTGGGGTGATACGAAAGTCTCCAAATATCCGCTCGGATTATTTCAGGCCAGCAGCGCTACTACGGGGCTTCGTCCTTTGCAGAATCTCGAGCCTCCGTTGCAAGTTCCTTTGGAATATTTTCGAAATGAAAAAGGAGAGGTCCGAAATGTTGCGCGGATGCCGGGAGAAGGGCCCACCTGGCTGAGTGGTTACGTAAGTTTACCAGATCGGGCGGGGAAGTCCCGCCTCGTATCAACCTACGTTAAGGTGAAGGGATTTCTCGATATCTATGAGAAGGGTCTTTGTGTCTGGAATGAGGAAACAGAAAATTTCGAGCTGGAGTCTGTTCTCTGGAAGAAAGACGGGGGCAAGGTAGCGGAGATTCTGTTTCCTGACGGTCACCCGGTTTTTTACACGGATGAATCGGGGGAGGAGTGGCTGCTTTTCGGCGACCCATTTCCACAATTGCGCATGAAGCCCACATTCGAAGCGTGGAGAAAACCTGGTGAATGGGAAAAACTCGCGCCGCAGGAAAGTGTTCCAGCACGCGAGGACGGGAAGAAGATTTCTCCGCATCGCGGTTCCGTCGCCTGGAGTGGTTTTCGGAAAAAATGGGTCAGTGTTTTCACACAAAAGGAAGGGAAATCTTCGAGGCTGGGAGAAATCTGGTATGCCGAAGCGAGTAGCCCGATGGGGCCGTGGGAAAATGCGATTCAGGTAGTTACTCATGACAACTACACCTTCTACAACCCGCGGCTGCACCCGGATCTGACGGATGTCGACTCGCCCATCCTTTTATTTGAGGGGACTTTCACTCACACCTTTGCCGAACGCGCCACACCCGTGCCGCAGCACGACTACAATCAAGTCATGTATCGGCTGGATCTAGATGATCCGATATTTGATTAGGTAGGCTACTCAGTCGTGAAGGTGAACTCCCCACCCGTAAAGTCGCACCGGATCTTGTCGCCATCCTTGAACTTACCATCGAGCAGATCAAGGCTGAGGGAATCGAGAATGCGATTCTGAATCACACGCTTGAGCGGGCGTGCTCCGTAGGCGGGGTCGTAGCCTTCGGTAGACACCTGGGTGAGCGCCGCACCTGACAAATCGAGCTCCAATCCCTGTGCGGCGAGGCGCTTCTTGACGCGGGCGAGCTGGATCGTGACGATCTCTTTGATGTCTTCCTCGCTGAGCCGGTCGAAGATTATGGTCTCGTCGATACGGTTGATGAACTCGGGGCGGAAATGCCCGCGCAGACACTCGGTCACGAGGGCTTCGCGTTGCTCCTGGTTGTCTTCCGACATGATGTGTTCGGACCCGATGTTGCTTGTCATGATGATGACGGTGTTTCGGAAATCCACGGTCCGACCTTGTCCATCGGTGATGCGGCCATCATCGAGAACCTGAAGAAGAACGTTGAACACGTCTGGGTGCGCTTTTTCGACCTCATCGAAGAGAACAACGGAGTAGGGCTTGCGACGGACCGTCTCGGAAAGCTGGCCGCCTTCTTCGTATCCGACGTAGCCGGGAGGCGCTCCAATAAGTCTGGCGACGGCGTGTTTCTCCATGTATTCGCTCATATCGATGCGGATCATGGAGTGTTCGTCGTCGAAAAGAAATTCGGCTAGCGAGCGGGAAAGCTCTGTCTTTCCGACGCCGGTGGGTCCGAGGAAAAGGAAAGAGCCGATGGGGCGGTTTTCATCCTGTAGGCCGGCACGGGCGCGTCGCACGGCGTTGGAGACGGCAGTAATCGCTCTGCGCTGTCCGATGACCCGATCGCCGAGGCGATCTTCCATGGCGACGAGCTTGGAGCGCTCACCTTCCTGGAGGCGCGAAACGGGGATGCTGGTCCACGAACTGACAACTTCGGCGATGTCCTCTTCCGTGACTTCCTCTTTGAGAAGCCGGGAGGAACTCTGCATTTTGCCGAGCTCAGCCTGGGCGTTCTCCAATTCCTCTTCCTTGTTTGGGATGAGACCGTATTGGATTTCGGAAGCGCGTCCGAGGTTATTTTCCCGCTGCGCCTGCTCGAGTTCCAGCTTGAGTTGCTCTAGCTCCTCCTGCACGGCATTGGCACGATCAATGACAGCCTTTTCATTATGCCACTGGGCTTTGAGGGCGTCGGCTTGTTCACGGAGATCGGCAATCTCTTTTTCGACTTTGCCAAGGCGATCTTTGCTCCCGTCGTCTTTTTCTTTCTCGAGGGCCTGACGTTCCATTTCGAGCTGCATGCTCTGCCGCTCGAGCTGGTCGATTTCGGTGGGCAGGCTGTCGAGTTCGATCTTGAGGCGCGAAGCTGCTTCGTCGATGAGATCGACGGCTTTGTCGGGGAGGAAACGATCCGAGATGTAGCGATCACTCAGCGAAGCTGCGGCGACGAGAGCGGAATCCTGGATGCGCACACCGTGGTGCACTTCGTAGCGCTCCTTGATTCCTCGCAGAATCGCAATGGTGTCTTCGGCGCTCGGTTCGTTAACCATGACTGGCTGGAAGCGGCGCTCGAGGGCGGCGTCTTTTTCGATGTATTTGCGATATTCGTCGAGAGTTGTCGCACCGATCGTGCGCAGCTCGCCACGGGCGAGTTGAGGTTTGAGCAGGTTGGATGCATCTACAGCGCCTTCGCTGGCTCCGGCACCGACGATGGTGTGAAGCTCGTCAATGAAGAGAACGATTTCGCCGTCACTGTCGGTGACCTCCTTGAGAAATGCTTTCAGTCGATCCTCGAATTCACCCCGGTATTTGGCACCGGCGATCATGGAACCGATGTCCATCGCGATGAGGCGCTTGTTTTTCAGGGACTCAGGCACGTCGCCGCTGACAATGCGTCTGGCGAGCCCTTCTGCGATGGCGGTTTTACCGACACCAGGTTCACCGATGAGAACGGGATTGTTCTTGGTTCGGCGACTCAGAATCTGCATGACGCGGCGAATCTCCTCGTCGCGCCCGATAATGGGATCGATCTTTCCTTCGCGAGCAATCGCGGTTAGATCAGTTCCGTATTTTTCGAGAGATTGGTATTTCCCTTCCGGATCCTGATCGGTTACTCGCTGGCTTCCGCGGATTGATGCAATGGCACTCTGAAGCGAATTTTCATCCACTCCACTCTGTTGGAGCAGGGCTTTGAGATCAGCGAGACCTTCGCGCGTGATGGCGAGGAGAACGTGCTCAACGCTGGTATATTCGTCCTGCATTTCGCCGCGGAGTTTCTCGGCCGTATTCATGACCGCGCGAAGATCGGAGCTCACGTAAACCTGCTGGCCGGCATTGCCTTGAACGGAAGGGAGTTTCTCAAGAAGAACGTCGACTCCGCTGCGCAGCGTGCCAGGGTCAGCACCGAGCTTGGAAAGGATCGGGCCTGTGACACCCTCCGCTTGCTGCAAGAGCTCGTAGAAGAGGTGTAGGCTGCTCAGTTCAGCGTGACTGCTATTGTTGGCAAGGTTCTGCGCTTCTTGAAACGCTTCCTGCAATTTAAGCGTGAATTGATTCGGATTCATGGGCAAGGGGGCTGCTCTTATGTGGCAATAAAAATGGGGTTCCAATTTCGCATGTTTGCCACCGTCAGATTGGCGTCAGACGGGGCAGATAGTGCTGTTACTTGGTAGTTTAGATTACCATTGCAGGTTTTTGTTCAAAAAAAGATTCACATTCTTCCTCCGTTTGCATTACACAGAAATCAACGTGACTAAAAGAACAACATCCGCGCTCCGGCAATCGCGGAAAAGGCGTAGAGCAGCACCTCAAAGGCTCGCTGTGGAACCACGGCGATCAGCTTTCTTCCGAGGAAAATGCCAATAACCAGGGCTGGTAGTAGAAGCAGATTCAATTTCAACGATTCGGGATTGATGAGGTCGAGTTGTCCGAGCAGCGGCATTTTGAAAAGATTCACGACGAGAAAGAATCGGGCACCGATCCCGAGGAACTCCATCTTCGGCATCTTATGGACGAGGGCGTAGATCGAGTAGACCGGCCCCGCCGCATTCGCTAGCATGGTAGAGACCCCAATGAGAACGCAGCTGATCCATCGGAAAAAGCGGGAGTCCGGCAGGTGTTCGAGAAATTCTTTCCGGAACTCCCGGATCAGTTGCAGCCCGAACATCAGGAGAATGATTCCACCGATGACTCGCCGAGCCGTCGCTTCTTCGATGATGTCGAGCAGCCACCACGCTGCAAGAATGGAAACAAAGGTCACCGGGACGAGCGGCCAGATCATTTTCCAGGTCGCGTGCTTCCAGAATAGCGGAAGCACAATGATGTCGCAAACGACGAGGAGCGGAAGAATGATCCCGACACTGTTTTTCGCACCAAAGATCTCGGCAATGACGAGAACATTGACGATCGCAAGTCCAGGAAAGCCGGTTTTCGACACTCCGAGGCTGATCGCACCGAAAGAGGCGAGAGCAATAGCGATCCAGGTTACGTCGTAGGGGAGATTCACAGGGGGAACGTCACCTACGGTGGAAAAGGAAAGTAGGCAAACAGTAAGAGCTTTTGATCGAGCCTGCTGTAGCTGGGATCTGTGAACCTGGATTGTGTGGGATTCGGCCGAATGACGACCATTCTGGCCTCAAAGAGACCACGGGGCTGGCCTTTCAGCTACAGATGTTCCACCTCCACCTCCTGCCCGTCGTCGGTCTCGTCGAGGCTGAGGTTCTGTCTTGGAGACCAGAAGTGCCGGTCTTCCTCGGTGATACGAATCTTAATGAAACCGGGAAACGATTTCCCATCGCAGCGCGCATCAGATGCTTCGAGAGCGGAGACGATCGCTTCCCGCGCGTCCTCAGTTGGCGTAGCGAGGATTTGGTGAAAGCGGGGACGGACGTGAAGGCTACTCACAGGACCTTGAATTTCGTCGAATGTAGCAGGTCACTGTCAATCAACGACAAAGCGTTGATCTTGTGGAAAGAGGCGCAAAGATTGCTGCTGCGATCTCCTGACTTCGCTGTTGAATTTGAGCCGCGAACCTGTAACCGTTGGAATTGTCAGAAGAGCCCATGACTTTGTTTTGGGTCATCGAAGGTCCCCTGCATGATCCAAGTCCAAAACCTCACCAAGAAGTATGCCGGTCGCACGGCTGTCGACTCGATTTCTTTCGAGGTGGGAAAAGGTGAAATCGTTGGCTTTCTTGGTCCGAATGGTGCGGGAAAAAGCACGACCCTGCGGATGCTGACCTGTTTTCTCTCGGCGACGGAGGGAACCGCCTCGGTGGCAGGTTTTGATATCTACGATGACTCGATCGAGGTGCGGAAACACGTCGGATACATGCCGGAAAACGTTCCTTTGTATCCAGATATGCGTGTGATCGAGTATTTGCAGTTTCGCGCTCGACTCAAAGGGATGCGAGCCCGTGAGGCGAAGCGAGCTGTCGAGGAGGCGATGGACATCTGCAGTTTGGCCGAGCGAAAGTTCAGCATCATCGCGACGCTTTCAAAAGGTTTCAAACAACGTGTTGGTCTTGCGGATGCCCTGGTGAACAAACCGGAACTTCTCATACTCGATGAACCGACCAACGGTCTCGATCCCAATCAGATTCGCCAGTCGCGCGAGTTGATCAAGCACCTCGGCGAACGACATACAATTCTCATTTCCACTCACATCCTGTCGGAAGTGGAGATGACCTGCGGTCGTGTCGTCATTATCGATCGCGGAAAGATAAAGGCTTCGGATACGCCGCAGAATCTGATCCGTCGACTTCGCCGTCCGGGCGAGATCATTCTGGAGATGAAAAACGAGGCTGAATCAGTGGAAAAGAAACTCGTAAAGCTCGATGGCGTCGAAAACGTGACTTCCTCACAGGCCTACGGTGGCTGGAGTGTATTCAATTTGAAGACGGATCCGAGTATCGACGTGCGCGAAGATGTCTTTTCGTTAGTGCAGTCGTCAGGTTGGAAAATTCGCGAACTCGCGAGTCGGGCCGCGTCTTTGGAAGACGCTTTCGTTGATTTGGTCAGCAATTCGGACGAACAGGCGAAATCGAACGTCGAAAAAAAAGAAACGGAGGAAATTACATCATGAAAAAGATTACTCATTTCCTGCTGACCATTGCGATGTTGGTAGTTGTGTCAGGCGTGGTGGCGCAGGGCAAGCACCCGCTGGAAGACTATTTTCAGGCCGAGATTCTCACCGATAAAGCGATGAAAGAGGTCTTGGTTGATCTCGAACTTGACTATGGTTCAACTCCTACAAAACTCGAAGCAGAAATCTATCACACGAACTTGGAGAGGAAGATTGTCGGTCTGAAAGTGGAAGTGGAGAGTGCCGACAAGAGCTTGAAGTATGAGATGGTCATCGAGTTAGAAGCGATGCCTTATGAAAAGGCAATGGGAGAGCAAATTATTTTCCGTTCCGCAGATCTCCGCGACGAAGGGGTGACGCTCAAAGTGATAGAAATCCGCTACGAAGAACTGCCCGATATCGACGACATGATCACCGAGGCGAAAGAGGAAGAAGAGGAGGACAAGGATGAGTGACTCCCCGACCCTCCTGAAGCTTAGGCGAAAGAGGGTTACATCTCTGATCTAACCCTGATAGGCACTACTCTGTTATGCGAACCTTCCCCATCCTCTTCCAGAAAGAGCTGCGATCTTTTTTCCTATCGCCGCTCGCGTGGATTGTGATGGCCTTGTTCACCTTTTTGAACGGGTGGCTCTTCGCGAGCATGGTGAACGTAATGCGATTGCGAGTCAGTCCTCGCAGCCTGGTTTACAATCTGTTTGATTCAGGCTGGTTCTGGATGGGCTTTTTCATTCTCTTTCCGCTGATCACGATGCGGCTTTTTGCCGAGGAGAAAAAGATGGGTACCATCGAAGGGCTTCTGACAGCTCCGGTAAGGACTTCCGAGGTGGTATTAGCAAAATATTTGGCCACTTTGGTAGTCTACCTGATCATTGTGGCTCCCGTGTTTTTCTTTTTCCCGCTGTTTCAATGGATCACGGGTGAACAGGCTGCTTTCCAGTCGGGAGCATTCTGGGGAAGCGCACTCGGGCTGGGGTTGATTGGGATGTTTCATGTCGCGATCGGGACCCTGGCTTCAGCGGTGACGGCGAACCAATTGATTGCCGCGATGCTGACTTTTGTATTTGTGATGCTGCATTATTTCCTTGGTTTCATGGAGCGTTTCGGACTGGTGACAGGCTCAACCTGGAGCGAGACCTTGACCTATTTTTCCACCATCGAACATATGCATTCGCTGAGCGAAGGGCTCATCGACAGCCGACCGATCGTCTATTACGTGAGTTTCAGTATAGTGCTGATTGCGATCACACACCACGTGCTGGAATCGCGGAAGTGGCGGACCTGACAAAACAACATGGCAGAGAAAAAACAGGAAGAAGCAAAGGCTGACGCAGCGCCAAAAGATTCTCCGAAATCGGAGAAGGCGAAAAAGCGTGCCGCGAAGCTGCGCTCTGCCGGGCGAAAGGTCGAGCGTCGCAAGACTGCCTTGCTTGTTTTTGCTCAGCTCTTGCTGATATCGGTTATTTTCTTTCAGGTGAATTACCTGAGCTGTCGTCGCCATTCTACCTGGGACCTGACGCAGAACCAGCGATTTACTTTGTCGGATACGACTCGCAATTATCTGGAGAGTATCGGAGGCGAGGTGAGAATCGTGATGGCGTTTCTGGGCACTTCGGAACTGTATCCGGAGGTGAAAGGATTGGTTTCAGAATACGACCGAATCGGAGGCGAGCGGATTGTTGCGGAG
>JAKMGR010000655.1 GCA_022424805.1 Verrucomicrobiales bacterium | reverse complement strand
CATCTTTGCTCGCCGTCATCCACCAGAGAAGCACGGCCGCGAGTGGAGCAAAGATGACAGTCGCAGCCTGCGCCGCTACGATCGCAGAAACGGGATTCCATCCCAGATTGGTGACCGCGAGAGAAACAACCATTCCAAAGATGAGAACGAGAGCAGTGCAAATGCGGGTCGACTTGTAATTTGGGGTGTCGCCGAGGCCGAGTCCATCAGACAGAATAAAGCCACCAATCATGGAATTGACGATGAAAGATGAGTAGGCAGCGGAGAAAAGACCGATGCAAAAAATGAGCTTCCCCTTCTCCCCGAAGGCTGGCCGAAGCTGATTGGCAACATCGCTAGCATTCATCGACATAACCTGATCGACAGACAAAGTCCCGTAAAACACAGACGCCGCCGTCGCGACTATCATCAAGGTCAGAACCATCATGATGAGTGCACCGACGCGCGCATCGACCATCCCGGAAGGCAGGTCCTCCTTTTTCCATCCCCGAAAGCGAACCAGGTAACTCTGATAGAAAGCGGCGGAAAGAACAAAGGTCGTTCCAAGCAGAGCGACAAGCTCCAGAGAAATCAGGGACTCACCACGATCATTCGTTGCCGAGGGAAGGAAGCCTTTGGCAAACGCAATAAGGTCGGGCCTAGCAAATACAAGATTGATGAGAAAAGCCAACAGCATCAGGCCAACAAACCCCATCATGATTCGCTCGAGAACCCGGTAGAGATCTTTGAATCCAAAGATAAATAACAGAGCGAGGGTGTTGAAAAAAATCACAATTCCCCAGTCGAAAAGAAAACCCACGAAACCGCTGTCGGCACCGTCAGGGCGATAGGCATTGAAGGCAGCATGAACCGCAAGGTTGTTTCCAAACTGATAGGCAACTGAGATCAAAGCCAACCCGAGACAGACCATCGTAGCGAACCAGCGCTTCGTCTTTCGAGAGAGAATGGAAGCGGCAGACTCCCCTGTGATCACTCCGAGCCGGGCCCCGAGCGTCACATAGGTCAGCATCAGAAAGCATCCAAGAGCGACAACCCACGCTGTGGAAAACCCGTGAGTCGCCCCGACCTTAGTACTGCTGAGAATGCTTCCGGGGCCGATCACGACGCAGGCAGTGACGATGCCAGGCCCGAGACGTTTGAACCAGACGGGGGAGCTGCCCTTTTGAGAATCATTCATCGCAGAGATGCTATGGCAGTCATCTTATTTTCCCAGAAACAAATCCCGCCCTTTCACGAGAGCTTCGATCTTTCGATCGGCAACAGAACGCTTCAGCATCCAAAATCCGCAATCGGGATGCACGTATTTCACACGATACGATCCAACTTTTGCCTCAGCCGCTTCAATGGCTGCAGCCACTTCCTCTGGCGTTTCAACGTGATTCACTTTGATATCGATCACACCGAGGCCGAGTTGAATCCGGGTATCAATCTCCGCTAGTGCATCGAGATCATCATCAGGACGATGGGCCAGTTCGAGAATGAGGTGATCTGCATGCAGGCTATTGAGAAATTCCAGCAGCGCCTTCCAACTTCCCTTTTGCACCGATTGCCCACCGTAATTTCCAAAGCAGAAATGAACGGCCGTCGTTCCATCGACAGCATCGAGGACGCGATTGATCGCCTCCGCTGCGAGCGGGCCATCTTCCGGATTTCCAGGAATGTTCGCCTCGTCGACCTGTAGCACCTGGCAGGGCAGTCCGCGAACCTGGTCCGCGAGCACATCGGCGATCGCCATCGTCAGCGAATGAAAATCGCCGTAGTATTTGTCGAGCAAAGTCCGAGCCAGCATGTAGGGACTCGTCACCGTAAATTTGAATTCGCCACCCGCGACCTGACTCGCCCGCAGGCAGTCAACGAGCAAGTTGAGACTCCCCTCGCCCAAGGGCCCATCGACGATCCCCGCCGGTTTAGCGCGCCAGCCCATCTCCGCCTTTTTACGGAAAGTCTCTCCATCCGATCGCCCCACCTCCGTGCTAATACCACCCATCGATCCCACGAAGTAGTCAATCATTCCATTCGTATCCGGATGATTGATATCAAAACGATAGAGTTCCCCATCCGTCGGCAAATCAATACCCGCCTGCCTTTGCGTATCAAAGATCACCCGCGTCGCATCAATGATCGCCTGCTCGCTGGGAATCGCCGCCAGCCAGTCCGGCACGGGATAAGAACCAACCGTAGTGGTGAGAATGTCAGGGGCACTCATGGGGATTCGCTACTTTTTCCGGCCAGGCAATCCAG
>JAKMGR010000647.1 GCA_022424805.1 Verrucomicrobiales bacterium | reverse complement strand
GGAGCGATGCACTGATTGCTACATCGTCGCTTGTGAGAGAAAAGTCTGACTGCAGTTTTTCGAGGACATTTTTGCCTCCGGCATGCCAGAGCCAGGCGGTGATCTGCGATTCGTCGACGCCTGTTACTTGAGCGACAGAATCAAAGACCTCTCGCGCATGTTTGGCTGCAATGTCAGGAACTTCGGGAGCAAGGACATTGCGAAGCAGGCCAGCGCGATTCTGGAAGCGCAGCGATTCCCTATCTTCAGGGATCATGCGGGTAGTCGAGCTAACCCATTCAATCGAACGGGCCTCGGCGGTTTTGTCCCGGGAAACGACTGCGGCGGCCGCGCCGTCACCAAAAAGGCAGGCACTGATGAGGACACCGGGGTCGTCGTCGAGATAGAAGGCGGCACTGCAGACTTCCACGCATATGCAGAGGGCGTGTTTCACCCGTCCGGAACGGACAAGCGACTCCGCCGTCTGCAGATTGGGTAAGGCTGCACCACAGCCCTGTCCCACGAGATCGAGACAAAAGGTATCGGGCGCGAGGTTGAGACGCTCGAGGACATAGCTGCTCAGGCCGGGACAGAGGTAGCCGGTGCACGTGCTGACGACGAGGGCATCAATTTCCCCGGCCGCGACTCCTGCGTCGTAGAGAGCATTAGTTACTGCATCCGATGCCAGGGTCGGCGCCGCCGTGGCAAACCGCGAATGCAACACATCCGGATCGCCAATGAGACCCTCTTCGAGCTGTTCGACGGAAAGATGACGCCCATCAATGCCATTGTTTCCGAGGAGGACTTTCTCCAGAATTTTTCCCGAGCGGGGTAGCAGAGAATCGAGAATCGAATGTTCCCGGAGCACTTCCCAGACCTCTTTCTGTGAGTAGTGCCGGGAAGGTGTTGAAGTTCCTGTTCCGTTAATATACATGCTGTTTTCAGGCGGAGCCGATTTCGAAAACTCGTCGCGGTGGTTACGCGACAGGAGATTTCTCGTAGTCAGATATTTGCTCCATCAACGAGCCAGTTCCTCTCGTAGGCGATCCCGAAACCACCCCCTGTCGATGAGTGTGACTGGATTGATAAGTGTCGAATGGGGGGTGAGTATCGTTGTTTGTTGTTGGGAAACTCCTCCCACCACCCAGGACGATCGGATCGTTCCGGTAGTGGAAACCAATGATGCGTTCGTCAGGGTTTTTCCGCAGGGCGGAAACGGTTTTCTCCCATTGTTTTCCGGATAGCCCAAGTGATTCCGCTAACCGACTTGCGCTTGTCTGTCGTTGCCGATTTAATATACCGACTCTGCACTAATCTTTAACTGAAATCATGCCAAAATTTTTCGCCCTCTTCGCCCTGTCCGCTTTCTCTGTTTCTTCGATATTTGCCCAGACTCCAGGCGACGCCGCCGTCGAGATCGAAATTTCGAAGGGAGCAATCGAGAAAGCTCCGCCCGCGAAGAGCAATGGCTTTTCGCTGAAGCAAACTCGTTTCGATGCCTCGGCCGATCTGACTGGGGAAAAGAACCGCAGCGGCGCCGTGTTCCAGTCTTTCAAGCCCGGCAATGTCTGGCATGGAGAGCTCCCGGGATTTGTCCCACCCGAGATCGAAATTGGCGGCGAAGATCGCTTTCCCTGTACCGATGTCTACGAGGACGGACCCTTTCTATACGCTCACTACGGACTCGACCATTATAAGACGCGGGTCGTGGTCGTGATTGATCAAAATCGTCGCGAAGTTCTGCGATTGACCGCCTATTCCCAGCCCAACATCTCGCGTGTCCACTTCGATCCCGAGACGGAAATCGTTTACTACACCATCGAAGAGGCCAACACAGGTATAAAAGCAAACGCAATACTGCACGCATTTTCCCTGACCGAGAAAAAGCAGCTCTGGCGCAGCGACGCGGGGATCGCGCACGGGAACTTCATTGCCTGCGACAAGCACATTGTGACTCACTACGGATTCACCGGGGAGGATGATTTCATCTGTGTGATCGACAAAGGAAATGGCAAAACGCTGAAGAAGCACAAGATCAAGACAGCGGCAAACGCGTTGATTCGAGATGGCGAGACGATCATCGCCCCGTGTTACGAGGGTGTGGTGGAAGTCCGGTTTGGTGAGCGATAGAACAGGTAGGGCGGGGCGTCCCTGCCGAGCCGCAGTGCGTGAAAAGAGAGGGTTGCTTCCGAAATTGCCGGAAAGTCCCTCGGAGCCAATCAAATCCGCGCCAGATTTCAGTGGCTTTAAATTCTCCACGGATTGAATAGGGAGTAAAAGGATTGGCAGGATTTTTCCAGAGGCATCACCTCGCCGCTGACCCTCCATCTGCACAAAATCGCATCCATTTTTCCCAATCTTCTTGCCTCCTTTCCGGCATTCACTAAGATGGTCAAACGTTCCTCCCTTGGTGGCCCATTCCGGGCACCATTCCCCTCCGCACTGACATGCCTGCCGATCCGTTTATCCATCTACATCTGCACACCGAATACTCGCTTCTCGATGGGGCGGTTCGGGTAAAGGACCTCATCAAGAAGGCCCAGCGCTGCAAGATGCCGGCGGTTGCGATGACGGATCACGGCAACATTTTCGGAGCGATTGATTTCTATCAGGCGGCAAAAAAGACACAGGGAGGCGAAGATTTTGCGGTGAAACCGATCATCGGCTGCGAGGCATACCTGACCCCTCCCGGAATCAAGCTGACCGACAAAAAAGCCGAGCCGGTCACGGTGGGCGGAAAGCAGAAAAGGCGGCGCAATTCTCACATCACGCTGCTCGCGGCGACAAATCAGGGATACGCGAACCTGATGAAGCTGACTTCAATCGCTCATCTCGAGGGGATGTACTACAAGCCGCGGATCGACAAGGAGACGCTCGCCGAATACTCGGAAGGCCTCATCTGCCTAAGCGGCTGCATCAATGGCGAGGTTAATCAGTTCATCCAGAACGACGACCTCACCAACGCTCGCAAGAGCATCGGGGATTTCGTTGATATCTTCGGACGGGAGAGATTTTTTCTGGAAGTTCACGACCACGGTTTTTCCGAGCAGGCGCTGTGCACGAGGCAGATGGTGGAGTTCGGAAAGGAGTTCGATCTCGGACTCGTCGCGGCGAATGACGTGCACTTTTTAAATCGCGCCGATCACGATGCCCACGACGTCATGATCTGCATCGGGACGGGTTCTCTCCTCATGGATGAGAACCGGATGAAATACTCGCCCGAGGTCTATTTCAAAACCTCGAACGAGATGCGCAAGCTCTTCAAGGACTTGCCCGAAGCGATTGCTAATACCTATCACATCGCCCAGATGTGCGACGTCGAGATTCACCTCGACGCAACCAGTTCGGAGAAGTATCCGCAGTTTGATTCTCCCGACGGCAGCCCACGCGAGGACTACTTTCGCAAGGTTTGCTTCGACGGACTCAAGCAACGCTACGGCGAACGCGCCGACACCGATCCAGAGCTACGTCAGCGTCTCGACTACGAGATCGGGGTCATGGAAAAAATGGGCTTCGTCTCCTACTTCCTGATTACCTGGGACTTCGTGAAATGGGCGAAAGACAATGGTGTTCCCGTAGGTCCGGGCCGTGGTTCGGCGGCGGGTTCGATTGTTGCGTATGTGCTGGAAATTACCGACATCTGTCCGATTCGATTCGGGCTGATTTTTGAGCGATTCCTCAATCCAGAGCGTGTCTCTCCTCCCGATATTGATATCGACTTCTGCCAGACTCGCCGACCCGAAGTCATCGAATACGTGCGCCAGAAATACGGAGAGAAAGCCGTTTCTCACATCATCACCTTTGGCACCCTCGGAGCGAAAAGTGTGGTTCGCGACGTGGCCCGCGTTATGGGCTTGAACTTCACCGAAGGGGATCGCCTCGCGAAGATGATTCCCAACGAGCTGAATATTACGCTCGCGGATGCGAAGAAGAAAAATCCCGATCTCAAGCAGGAGCTCGAAGTCAATCCCACTTCGAATGAGCTCTGGAAAACCTCGATGTTCCTCGAGGGCCTTACCCGTGGAACCGGCATCCACGCGGCCGGCGTCGTGATCGGTGACAGCGAGCTGTCGAACCACATTCCGTTGACGCGAGGTAAAGAGGGCGAGGTCGTGACCCAGTATGCGATGAGCCCACTCACCGACGTCGGGATGCTGAAGATGGACTTTCTCGGTCTCAAGACTCTGACCGTCATTCAGGATGCGATGGATCTCATCCATGCCCAAACGCCAGACTTCGAACTCGATAATGAAGGCTACGATGACAAGGCCGCTTTCGACCTTCTTAACCGCGGCGAGACGACGGCAGTATTCCAGTTGGAATCCGGTGGCATGATGAGTCTCTGTCGCCAGTTCGAGGTGAATCGAATTGAGGACATTATCGCCTTGATCGCGCTCTATCGTCCGGGCCCGATGGACCTCATCCCTGACTTCATTGACCGGAAAAAAGGGAAGAAAAAAGTTACTTACCTCCACCCGCTGCTTGAGGAGGCCAGCGAGGAAACCTACGGAATTCTCATATACCAGGAGCAGGTCCAGCGAGCCGCTAACCTTCTCGCCGGATACTCACTCGGTGAGGCGGACCTTCTTCGCCGTGCCATGGGTAAGAAGAAGGTTTCGGAGATGATCAAGCAGCGGAAAATGTTCGTTGAGGGCTGCGACCGCGTGAACGGAATTCCCGAGAAACAGGCCAACGACATCTTCGATTTGCTCGAGAAATTCGCGGGATACGGTTTCAACAAGTCGCACTCTGCCGCCTACGGTCTCATTTCCTACCACACCGCGTTTCTCAAGGCGAACTACCCCGTCGAGTTCATGGCTGGCGTTCTCTCGAATGAGATCAACAACATGGACAAGATCTCGGTTTTCGTGGCCGAGTGTCAGCGAATGGGGATTGAAATTCTCGCTCCCAACGTCAACTGCAGTTTGCTCAAGTTTGCGCCCGAGACTCTTCCAGATGGAGGCAAGGCGATTCGCTTCGGACTGTCCGCGATCAAGAACGTCGGGTCCGCCGCCATGGAAATGGCGATCCAGGATCGTGAAGAAAACGGCGAATTTGCCAGCCTCGAAGATTTTGCCAGCCGCCTCGATACCAAGTCCGTGAACCGGAAGATTCTCGAGAACCTCATTAAAGCCGGTGCCTTCGATTTTACGATGGAGCGACGCGATGAAATGTTCTCCCGTGTCGGTCAGGTCATCGCCGGATCCAGCGCCGCGCAGAAAGATCGTGCCTCCGGCCAGACCTCGCTCTTCGACATGAATGACCTCATCTCCGCCGCGCCTGCGCCGGTTTTTGATGAAGAGGAGCGCGTCGAGTGGAACCAGCGGGAGTATCTCTCGCACGAAAAAGACCTTCTTGGTTTTTACGTCACGGGTCACCCGCTGGACGAATATCGCAGCGCACTCGAACGCAGTGGCTATCTGAATCTCGGCGACCTTGCCGCGATGAAGCCTGGTAGACGAAATCAACGATTTGCCGGCCTCATTGCCGAAGCGACCGTGAAATACACGAAGCGCGAGGGAAAGCCGTTCGCGATTCTCCTGCTCGAAGACTTCACCGGAATGTCCGAAGTCATGGTCTGGAATGAAACCTTCCAGAAGTGCAATCCACTTCTGGTAAAGGGCAACGTCATCGAGTTGAAAGCCAAAATCGAGCAGGACAA
>JAKMGR010000643.1 GCA_022424805.1 Verrucomicrobiales bacterium | reverse complement strand
ACTTGAACAAATCACTATCCGTCGTGAGCACCACAGTACTCTCTCCGGCGAGCATATCTTCGTACATCTCCATGGTGCGAAGGAACTGGTAGAACTCCGCCGACTCCTCGGAAACATCAAATGCCTTCGCGTAGATCTCGGTGGCTTTCGCATCGGCTTCCCCTTTGACCGTCTCGACCTCCTTGTAGGCCACTGACTCGATCTCTTTCAGATCCCGCTCCATATCACCGAGGATTTTCGCCGCTTCACCGGCACCCTCGGATCGAAAGCGCTCTGCGATCTGCTGCCGCTCGGAAATCATCCGCTCGTAGATACGGTCGCGCACGTCCTGGTTGTAGTTGATTCGTTTGAAACGCACGTCGAGCAGCTCAATTCCGAACTCCCGCAATTTGGTTCGGCTCGTATCAAAAATATCTTTTTCCAGAGCAGCACGTCCCCGGCGGATCGGAATGAGTTTCCCGACGGAGCCCGTCAGATCTGCTTCCGCAATGTCTTCAGCCACAGCCGGCTTGCGGTCTTTCGTCGTACGGATCACCTCGATCAGTTCGTGCTTGGCAACCGAGTTGCGTGTTTCCGAATCAAGAATGTCATCGAGACGGGACCTGGCACTGCGCTCATCGCGCAAACGCTCGAAGTAGACCAGCGCATCGACAATCCTCCAACGGGCGTAGGTGTCGACCGCGATATAAGTCTTGTCCTTCGTCGGCATTTCGCTGGCATCACCATCCCATTCGAGGATTCGCTGATCGAAGCGTCGAATTTTCTGAATTATCGGAATCTTGAACTTCAACCCGGGCTCCGTAATGGGATCTCCCTGGGCTTCACCAAACTGCGTAATGATGACCTGCTCCGTCTCATGAACGGAATAAAAAGCTCCGCTCGCGATGAGCAGAACAAAGACAATCGCGATCGCGATCAAACATCCTAAAGCTGATTTTTTCATAGCTGAATACGAGGCAAAAATTATTTAATGGGGGCGGCGGAAGGACCGATTGGAAGGAAGGGCAGAACATTGTTCGCCTCCTCGTCGAGGATGACTTTTTTGCCGAGCTTCGGCATGACTTTCTCCATGGATTCGAGATAGATTCGGCGCCTCGTAACCTCGGGCGCCTTTTTGTATTCGGTGTAGAGGGCGGTGAAACGCGTTGCATCCCCCTCCGCTTCGTTGATTCGCTGGGTCGCGTAACCCTCCGCTTCGGTGATCTTTCGCTCCGCTTCACCGCGTGCTTTCGGGACTTCCTTGTTGTATTCACCGTTGGCAATATTGATCGCGCGCTCCTTCTCCTGCTGCGCCTGGTTCACTTCGTTGAAGGAAGCTTGGACCGGCTGGGGTGGATTCACGTCTTTCAACTGCGTCTGGTCGATTGTGATCCCGAGTTCATAAAGGGTTACCAGCGCCTTGAGCTTTTCCGTGCATTCATTTTCGATCTCTTGACGTCCGACTGTGATGACTTCGTCAACGGTACGATCACCAACGACCTCGCGCATCACCGATTCGCTGGCATCTCGGAGTGTGTCATCCGCATTTCGAACATCGAAGAGATATTTCTCCGGTTCAGAAATTCGATATTGGATGACCCACTCGACCAGCGCGGCGTTGAGGTCGCCCGTCACCATCGCTTTTTCCGCATCCTGCGATCGAGGATCGTAGGAATATTGATACGGATTGGTATTTCCTGGAGTTCCGAATCCAAATTCCTGCTTCAACTGCCGTTGCACAGGAACTTTTTCTACGCTGTCGATTCCCCACGGAATTTTGAAGTGGAGGCCGGGATCAACGGTTTCGATGTGTTTTCCAAAGCGGGTGACAACTCCCGCCTCTTCCTGTTCAACCGTGTAGAAGGAGCTGAAGATCGCCGTGATCAACAGGATTCCCACAATAGCGCTGAGTAAAACCTTCCCCAGTTTCTCTGGTGGCTTGAGCTCGACAATTTCGTTCCCGATCTGAATTTGCATCCCGAACTGTAACGGCAACCTGCCGTGGTTCCAGTTACAAATATGCGGGAATATTCTACGAGACGGAAATCACGCCGGCATCGCCGTCCCACCACGAATCGCTGCGATGACCCGCACGCTGTCGGCGACCGCCTTCACATTATGAACGCGAAAGATATCAGCACGAGCGATTAAGCCACGAACGAGGCAGGCGATCGTTCCCGCATCACGCTTTGCAGGCTCTTCAATTCCCAGCACATCACCGATCACCGTCTTGCGGGAAATGGGAAGCAAGATAGGAAGATCAAAGCGAGTCAGTCGCTCGAGGTCCCGATAGATCGCCAGGTTATCCGCACACTGTTTCGCAAAATCGATCCCGGGATCGAGAATGAGATGGTCCGCGTCCAATCCCACTCGACGAGCCCGCTCAATGCGGTCTTCAAAAAATTCCTCCAGCGACTGCATGACATCGTCATACTGCTGCTGAGTGTGAGCCTCCTTCGGCAGGCCCACCGTGTGCATCACCAGCAGGCTCGCTCCAAATTCACAACAAAGTCGCGCATTGGTATCTTCCACCAAACCACCAATATCGTTGATGATGTGCACGCGCCCGGTTCCGAGAGCAACCTCGACCACTTTCGAGCGCCACGTATTCACCGAAAGGCGTGGAGGCCACATCTGCAGCTCATCGCGCGGCTCGATCTCTTCGCAGGCAGTCTCAAATGCTTCGAGAAAAGGCAGGAGTCGGCTCACCTCTTCGGCCTCCGCAATCGCCTCCCGATTCGTTCGCGCACTTTCAGCCCCCACATCGATGATGTCCGCACCATCCTTCACCATCTGGACTGCCTGGCGAAGGTTCTTTTCCACATCGAGCGAACCATCGCCGGAGAAAGAATCGTCATTGATATTGACGATTCCCATGACTCGGGGAAAGGACTGGAGTTCACTCCTCATTCCGCCTTTCTCTTCTTTTCTGGCGCTTCTTTCTTCTTTTTCTCTAGTGCTTTCCGAGTCATCCCCTCACGCCGTTTCGCCTGGATGGGGTCGGCGGCAAGGGTCGCTGCCCGATGTTTTTTCATCGCTGCCTGCAATTTCTCCAGTCTGTCCGCTGCCTTTCCCTCCGCCAATTTGGCCAAGTTGTTCTTTTCCTCAAAATCAGACTGGATGTCATAGAATCGCCCATCGGAATAGAGCTTGTAGCGCTGATCGCGGACATGTTCCGACGCTTTGTCTCGTTCCCCATCGCGGTGATACCAGCAATAGATGTAAGGTTTGTCTCTCTTGCCTTCACCGGTAAATATCGGCAAAAGGCTGACTCCATCGAGATCATACGCTTCGATTTTCGATGACTCGAGTCCCGTCATTTCAACGAAAGTGGGAAACAAATCAGAAAAATCGACCAGCTCCTTGCTCTCGCTCCCGGCTTCGATAGTCCCAGGCCAGCTCGCGATAAAAGGAACGTGCGTTCCGCTGTCTTTCGGGCTGCCTTTTCCGCCCGGGTAGGGTTTGCCCTGAAACGTCGACTTGATCTGCGTCGCCGTCCCGTTGTCACCGGTGAAAATCACAAGCGTATTTTCGCGCAAACCGAGCTCATCCAGTTTGGATACGACTTTCCCAACCATCTTATCGGTGTAGGCAACGTCGTCGGCCCAATACTTCTGGGTTCGAAATCCTCCCGGCTCACTCTCTTTATCCCTCCACAAAGTCGGATCCCAATCCTCGCTATCCGGAGTCGGTACGAAGGGCCAGTGTGGGAGGATCATGGGGTAATACACAAAAAACGGTTTTGACTCATCCCGGCTTTCGAGAAACCCATTGATGTGATCGGTGACAACGTCAGGACCGAACTTGCCATCCTTGAAATCCTT
>JAKMGR010000634.1 GCA_022424805.1 Verrucomicrobiales bacterium | reverse complement strand
GAGTCGAGCTGCTCCAGGGCCATCTCCAATAGAGAGACTCGCTCTTCGCGGCGTCGATCAGCCTCTTTCGCTACCTCCTGCATCTGCATTGCGTCGAGGCGCGAAAGACGGCCAATCGCGACATCCGGGGCGATGGCCTCGCGCTCTTCTTTACTGCCCACTGACTCGGCGCGGATTTTCTCCAGCTCCTCAATGATGATCTCTTCGAGATCAATCAATTGGTCAGCGGTGAGCATGAGTCAATACAATCAGGCTTAAAAGGTGGGGAGACTGTCAGTCGACCAGGTCGACCCATCGACGGAGCATTCTTCAGCGAGTTCCTGAAAGCCTTTTACCTCTGCTTCCGTGAAGAGCAAACCATTGGCCTCGACACTGAGCTTGGCGCTGTTCGCTTCGATCGTGCCTGGCAGCATGCAGTTTTCATTTCCGTGTCCGAGCACATCCTTCACCACAGCAGTGATGTTCTCTGCCTGAGTCCGTCCATTGGAAAAGTCCTCGACGTGTAGCGCATCAGGATGAACCACCTGGAAGTAGAAAGCCGAGGTCGTTTTTTCCCCGATGCCTGCCGCCTGCTCTGCCCTGCCTCGCAGGGTGGGAAGAGAGCCGCCGATGGCCCCGCCGAAGAGCTCATTGAGAAGCCCCAGTCCGTATCCCTTGTGACGACCAAAGGGAAGAAGTGCCTTCACTGCAAAGGGGTCGTCGGTAGCGTTGCCGTTTTCGTCGACGCCGAAAGGAGTCTCCAGTTTTTTGTTCTCCCGCTTGTATTGTTCGACCTTGCCCATCGCGATTTCCGAAGTCGCCCAATCGATTACGACGGGGTAGCCAACTGCATCGGTCGTGGGAAAGCCCCAACTGTGCGGATTTGTCCCGAGGGTGGGGAATTTTCCTCCGAAAGGAACGACTTCCGCGAGAGTCGACGTGCAATTTGTGTAGGCAATGTAGCCACGCTTCGCCGCATCCATGACGTAGCCGCCGCCCCAGAGGTAGTGGAAAGCGTTGTCGATCGCGACAGTTCCTGATCCGTATTTTTCTGCTAACTCGATGCAGGTTTCCATCGCTTCGCAGGCAACTGCCTGGCCGAGTTTTCGATTCGCATTCCAGCTTTCGACGGCGGGAAATCGTGAATCCCGTTTTTCGATTTTCGCTGCTGGAACGCAGCCACCATTGCCGCTCCCAAACAGCTCATCGAGGTGAAGAGCCTTCAAGGCGTTGTGCGTACGAATGCCGTGCCAGGAAGCTTCCGAACACATCCGCGCCGCAGCATCGGCCTCATCGGCTTCGTAGCCGCGGTGCTGGTAGGCGGCAGAAACGAGTTCTTCGTGTTTCTCGCGGGATACGACAAAATAACTGGAGTCAGACATGCCCCTGATATGGCGCGGAATTGCGGAGTGTGCCAGTGGTTTTTGGGGGTGTGAATGTCTTAAGAATGCGAATGACTAGATTTTAAAAGAGATCATTCCGCAATTCCTCCCCACGCAGAAACCTCGCGACATCAGCGGCGGCTTCCATTCGTCCGCTGCGTCGTTGTTGCTTGGTGGCTCCTCCGATGTGCGGGGTGAGAACAACGTTTTCCATGGCGAACAATTCTTCGCTGACGATGGGCTCTTCTTCAAAAACGTCGAAGGCTGCTCCGGCGAGGTGACCGCTTTGGAGTGCTTCGACGACGGCGGATTCATCCATGACCTTGCCGCGGGCGACATTGAGGAAAAACGACCCGACTTTCATCTTCGCTAGGCGATCGGCATTGATGAGATGGTGAGTCTCCTCGGTCAGCGGAACAAGTGTCACGACGATTTCGGCTTCAGCGAGGAGGTCGTCGAGAGTTCGTTCATTTTTTCCTCCGCAAAATCTGGAACGGCAATGAATCACTTCCATCCCAAAAGCGGCGGCGCGAGATTCGACGAGCTTGGCGATGCGGCCGTAACCGACGATGCCGAGGGTGAGTTCGCCAAGTTTCGTGCCTTCCCAACGAAGCGGTTCCATTCCCCTCGCCCATTTACCGGTGCGGACGTGGCGGTCGGATTCCGAGATGCGGCGAGTGAGGTCAAGCATCAAGCCGAGAGTGAGATCAGCAGTTGATTCAGCAAAGGCAGAGGGCGTGTTGACTGCAACGATGCCTCGAGATCGGATTTCGTCGATGTCGAGATTGTCGACTCCCATCGCTGCGTTGGCGACGATTTTCAAATGGGGTGCTGCATCGAGAAATTCCGCATCGACCGTGACCTCTCCCTGTGAGATGAAGCCGACACAGTCTCTGATTTCCCGGAGAATCTGTTCCCGCGGAGCCTTGGCGACACCATTATTGAGCACGCGGACTTCAGCGAGCCCGTCAAGAGGGGAAAGATGTTCCGAAGGAGCATTGAGGCTGAAAAGGACGTTTGGAAGGGGCATGTCGTGCGTAGATCAAAGAGGGTTAGGTCGATGAGGTAGCAGGGTTATATAGGTGACTCAACACTGTCTTTCGAGAAACAGGGGAATTCAGCAGTGTAGCGGAACTTGGAAAAGTTACGGACGTAAGGTCTGCATTTTGCCAAATGCAGCTACTTCTTTGCTGCGACGATATCATTTCGCTTTTCCGAATGGAACGGAGACTCCGGGATGATCATAGGCGAGGAAACGCCACTTCAGTTCCTTGGCGGAGGAAATGCCGATTCGGCGATCTGCGACGATGTCGAAAGTGGTGTTTTTATCCTCGCGGAAACAAAAGTAATCTTCTTTACAGAATGAATTGCCGTGGTGCGTTTTGCCGATTCCCAGGGCCTGCCCCAGTTTCCCCGGACCGGAACAGAGTGCGCGAAGGTCGGCCTGTTTTCTGCGTCGCTTCATTACCGACAGTCCGGAAATCGGTTCGAGCGCTCGAAGCAATACGAATCCTGATTCTCCGGTTTCGGAATCTTTGCAGAGAACATTGGCGAGCCAGTGAACGCCGTAATTCAAATACACGTAAGCGGTTCCTGGTGAATGTGTCTCGGCAAAGGTCCGTGCCGACGGCCGTGTGAAAAGGTGGCAGGCTTCATCACCATGCTCGGCATAGGCCTCGGTCTCGATGATAATTCCGGCGCTGCTTTTGTGAACCAGGGTTGTGCCAATGAGTTCGCGCGCGGAGGTGACCGGATCCCTTTCGAAGAAGGAAGAGGGGATCATGGCTTCTTATCCGTCTGAATCTTGTGAAAGCGATGA
>JAKMGR010000577.1 GCA_022424805.1 Verrucomicrobiales bacterium | reverse complement strand
ACCTTACCCTGTTTGGTCCAAGATACTTTTCCCATGCAAACTTCCCTTCTTGTCAGCATCGTCGGTCCGGATCGCCCTGGTTTGGTCGAACAACTTTCACGCGTGGTCACCGATGCGGGTGGCAACTGGGAAGGCAGCCGACTGATCAAGCTCGGCGGACAATTCGCCGGGATCGTTCAGGTCATAGCGCCGGAGGGTTCCGTCGCAACACTCCCGGGGAATCTTGAGCAGTTGTCAGATGCAGGCCTCACCGTTTCCGTGATTCATTCGGGCGAATCCGGTGCCTCCGACTCGCCGCGAGGACAAGTCGAAACCCTTGAAGTCGTGGGACAGGATCGATCCGGCATCGTGGCCGCGATTTCGGAAACCATGGCGAAGGAAAACGTCAACGTCATCGAGCTCGCAACAGACTGCCTCGAAGCTCCGTGGTCGGGAGAGCGCCTCTTTCACACCACCGCCACCGTTGCTTTGCCGGAAGGCCTCGCCATCGAATCCCTGATTGGGAAAATCGAAGAAATCGCCGGGGACCTCATGGTCGAGCTGCAGAAGGAGTCGGGCTGATCAAAACGGCTCGGGCCGAAAATCTTCGGTCGCGGCTTCCGGCTCGGCAGCCACCTCCGGCTGTGATACCTCTTCAGCGGGCATTTCCGGCACATCCTTTTCTTCCGGTGCATTCGTCTCAACCGGTGGCTCAGCTGCCTCCTTAGCCGATTCTGGCTCGCCTTCGCCCTCGTATTTTTGCAGGGGAATGACAAGACGCCCCGGGAGCGGACGAACACGCTCATAGACATTGCGCGCCAACTCGCCGGCAACCTGGTAGCCGCGATCAAACATTTCCATCTTAGCATCGAGGTTATCGATGTAGTGGAGTGCCTGCGCCTCCGGAGTTTTCGGCACGACCGGAGAACCGAAAGCCAGTTCGCCATGATGAGAAACAATCAGGTGGAGCAGATGCAGCCGCACCCGCTCGGAAGGTGGCTCGAGATGATTCCAGTCGGTGCTGATCGCCTCATCATCCTGCAGTTCCCGCCAGACCTTGTTTACGATTTCCATTCCCAGCGGAATATGCCCGATCAGCTCACTGATCTCGGTAAAGGGCATCGTAAATCCGTTTTCCTGGTATGCATTTTCCCAGAGCTTGCCGATATCATGAAAAAGAACGCCCGCCACGAGCAGATCCCGATTCAGGTCCGTGTAAGCTTCGCAAACCTGGACCGCGGTCCGCATCATCTGGGCAACGTGCTCGACTAATCCACCGCGTCTCGCATGGTGGTAGTCCCGCGCCGCGCCGGTTCGGCGGAAGCGCTCTCCGTATTGATCCAGAAAGCGACGGCAGAGAGCGGCAAGCCGGGGGTCCTGCATCCCAGCGACGGTGGTCTCGATGAATTCATAGTCGCGCTCCTGCTTTTCCCGCAGAGCACCCGAACCAGCGAGAACTTCAGCGGACTCCGTCTCATCAAGTTGGCGCACGGTCCAGTTTCGGCCATCGATCGAGCGCCCATCGTTGCCAAGGCCGAATTCCCCCGTAACTTCGTAGAAGGCCCGGTCGCGCAGTTGATCGCAAAAGGTAAACATCGGCGTGTTGTTCCAGACGCGCAGGGTCAGGGACTCCTCGGCATCCGCAAAATTCACCTCGTAGAAGGGGTTGCCCGTCTTCGTCGTTTTCTGAAAACACTTCTCCAGTTGGGCGTGAAACGTCATCGCGACCGCGACAGTTCCAGCCTCGTGTTTCAATTCGCGAAGGGTAACCAGATCCATTGCTGACGAGACTAGCGGCTTCGCTATCCCCCCGCCACAAAAACCTTTCCCGCGAGTGGAAATGTTAGCCCGGAAAGATCCGAGTTATTTCGGGATGACCGCGGCTGCAAAAATACGCAGATTCCGTCGTAAACTTCGTCGAGGCGCTCCCCATTAACAACCGCTTCACGGGAATCAGGGAACTGCACGAGGCACTCACCGCCTCTCCCTTTTTCCTTGAGAATCACAAAATTACTTCCGCCGAAAAGCTGGAGAAGAACTGGAAGCTCGCCCTCGGGAATATCCGCAAAGAGCATCTTGCGGCGCTTGGCACGCAAATGATTGGCTTTAGCTTCGCGTCGGAGATTGCGAGCGGTCGATTCTCCTTCGATTGACGCGGCATTCTTGAAAGTTTCCGACTCCATCGGCATGCTAAGATGCCTTCGCACGAGGTTCATCGCTCGAGCAGCAGCGGGAATGGAAACATCACGGTAGGATTTCATTTTTTATAATTATGTTATTTATGAAAATAAAGGAGGGATTTCACAATTCTTTCATTTCTCCGTGAAAAATTGCGAAAACGCCACTCCTTCTTTGTATCGCTGGTTTTATCACGGGCGATGGTGGTATAGACTGCGGGCCAAAACGCCGACCTCTCTTTCCCGCCCTTCATGGCAGATTCGACCCCTACTCTTCCGGACCCCATTAGTGAATCAGGTTCTGAAAATTCCTCACGCGGAGCCAAGCCGCGTTCCGACACAGGGATGGGATTCGGTCGACGTGGCTTCATCGAACGCCTCAAGCGAACGCTCACTCGCAGCGAGATGCCTCGCACGCAGGAGTCGATGCTGCCGATGCTGATCGAGGTTTTCGCCGGCTTCACCAAGCTCGACGGTCAGGTCGTCGAGGCCGAGATCGATTCCATCCTCGGCTTTCTTCGCTACGATTTCCCCGAAACCGTTTATACCGAACTTCGTCAACTCTTCATGCGATCCCTCCGCGAGCGACAGGATCTCGAAGCCATCGCAACCGACCTCGCCGACAAATTGACGAACGAAGAAAAGGTCCTCCTCGGCGTGCAGCTCTACGTTCTGATCAGCCGGGCAGGATTACCGAAGGAAAACCTCATCACCTTCTATCAGTTCATGACCACACTCGGCGTGGCATCCGAGGCGATTAACATCGTCTACCAGCTCAACACGAGCGAACTCTCCCGGATCGAATCCGACTCCGACGAGACGCGCCCTCTGCCACCCGGCGCTGACCAGGCTCACCAGTTGGAGTCCATTATTCTCTCCACCTCTGATCGCGGCGATATCGTGATTCCACCCTCCGAGCAGGAGCACTCCGTCGTCTCTTTCCGATTTCAGAATCTCGTCCTCATCAAAAACCTCGGCCCCAGTGCCATCCTTGCGCGCGGACGCCAGATCAATGCCGGGGAATTCTGCCGCGTCTACGAGGGCCAGCGCATCCTCATCGGGGAAGAAGTCCTCGCCTTTGAAGATCTCGTTTTCTACTTCAACTCAAAGAAAAACGTCTCCGCCGCCCAGATCTACCTCGCCCAGGATAGCAGCGGCAATCAGTTCATCGAGAAAGTCCGGACCAAGCAGAGTTATCTCAGGGCCTCCTTCGGTCTCGATATCCAAGTCGAAGTACTAAACACCGTCGACGCCAGCATCGGCGAGCGAAAGCTTGAACGCGGGGCCAAGTTTGAAGTGACTTCCCACGACACGATCGACTTTCCCGATCACTCGGAAATTTCTTTCGACGACCTCCGCAGAAAAGCGCGGGAACTCGGTGGCCGATTCAGCCTCCCGCCCAACCGCACTGCCTACCTCGTCTCCAACGATCCGGCCGAACTATCTCCTGGGGATATTCTGCTCACTCCCGGCGCATCGGGGAAAATCCTCCTTCGCATCAAGTGCGACTACCAGACCAAGACCGGAACGGTCGAAGCTCTCGAGGTCGAGCGTCCTATCGCAGTCGAGGGCAACCCGGTCCGCGGAATCGCTCCCGTCAACGATGGTAACGTCATCTCGCTCGGCGGCGGACAGTACCTGCGATGCCACTTTTCAGACGGTATCATCGAGGAAGAACGAAACGTCATCAACACCCTCAAGGTGCGGGACGTGGCCCATTCCTTCGACCGAAAAACTCCCGCTCTCGATGGAATCACCTTCTCGGTTCAGCGCGGAGAAATGGTCTGCGTCATGGGCCCCAGCGGATGCGGAAAAAGCACGCTGCTCAAAGCGCTCGGCGGACAACTCAAGCCTCGCGACGGACGCATCGACTTCAATTCTGTCAATCTCTACGACGCCCACGACGACCTCAGCTCCTACATCGCCCTGATCCCGCAGGACGAAACCTTCGACCCACTTCTCACCGTCGAAGAAAACCTCGATACCGCCGCTGCAATCCGGGCCCCTCACTTTCCCGCCATCGAACGCCGTCGCCGCGTCGACTCCAAGCTGATCGAGCTCGGACTCAACGAGATCCGCCACCGCCTCGCTGGGGACCCACACACCAAGAGCCTCAGTGGAGGACAGCGCCGCCGACTCAATGCCGGCATGGACATGATCGGTATCGCCGATGTCTACCTCTTCGACGAACCGACCTCGGGGCTTTCCTCGAAGGACTCCGAGCACGTTCTCGACATGATCCGAGGGCTAACCCACAACAAGATCACTCTCGTTTCCATTCACCAGCCGAGCAGTCGCCTCTTCCACATGTTCGACAAGGCCATCCTGCTCGACAACGGAGGCAAGCTCGCCTTCTTCGGCACGCCGCTGCAGATGCTTGAATACTTTAACGAAGCGCGAAAACAGGAGGGCATCCACGCGACCACCTTTTCCACCGACCTCGGGGAAGAAGATTGCCTCGGCCTCACCCCCGACTTCGTTTTCGACGTGCTCGAATCTCCCCTCCGCGACCTCGGTGGTGACACCATTTTCGAGCGCGACGCTCGGGGCAACCTCATTCCCGCTCGCCGCTTCAACTCCGCTTTCTGGGCCGACCGCTTTCAAACCTACCGCCTTCTCGAAGAGGTCAATCTGCGGGAAATCGAAGCCGACACCTCGCAAACCGTCGCGCTCCAGAAAACCCCGCAGGCCCCGCCGCGACGGTTCAAACACGACTGGGTCCGCTTCTCCAATCAGTTAAAGCGAGCCTTTTTCAGCAAGCTTCGAAACCGGGCAAACCTCGCCACGACTCTGCTCGAGGCCCCCGCTCTCGCCCTCCTGATCTCTATTGTCCTGCGCTACACCGAAGACGACACCTACAACTTCGCGAACGCCTTTCACATTCCGACCTTTCTCTTCCTCAGCCTCGTCACCGCCCTCTTCCTCGGGATGACGAACTCCGCCGAAGAGATCATCCGCGACCGCAATCTCCTGCAGCGAGAGCGACATCACGGCTTCCGAATTGGCGGATACATCATCGGAAAATACCTCTCGCTCGGATTCTTTGCGCTCATCCAGTGCATCATCTACCTCATCATTGCCGACGCCATTCTCGGGATCCGATCGATGTTTCTCTCCAATGCTCTCTGGATGGGAATGACCTCCTTTGTCGGCATCGCCGCCGGCCTTCTCATCTCCAGTCTCGTCAGCAGTCCGAAGACCGCCGTCAACATCATCCCGCTCATCCTCATTCCGAACATCATTCTTGGTGGTGCGCTGATTAAATACGAGGAAATGAATCGCAGCCTCGACATCGTGCAGTGGTTTTCCGCAGCTGATGCCGAAGAGAAAAGCAAACTCCGCGTCCCCGCGGTCTGTCACCTCATGCCCCTTCGCTGGAGCTACGAGGCTCTCATCATCGAGCACGCTGAGAACAATCCTGCGAGTAAGCTCACGAACTATATCGAAGCGGAAATTCGCGCCTTCTCCGAGATCCCGCTCGATCAGGAACTCACCGAGGAGCAGGATGACCGACTCTACCAGCTCAAACAGGGCCTCGCCGTCGTCCACGGATTGCAGGGACGGTCACCAGCACACGTCGCCCGGCAGCTCCGCCGCATCCGCGATGACCTCGCAACCGGCACCTTCGACCCTACACCCTACTACAACGTCCCCACCAAGGAAGGCGAAAAGTCCTACACCGCCGGCGATCTCTACCTCAACAGTAAAGTCCAGGATCTCTTCAACGCCGCCGAAGTCGAGCGGCAGGACTATCGCAAAGTCGAAAACCCGCCCAACATTTTCTTCGGCAAAGAAAGGCAATATCGCTTTCCGGTGAATTCCGAAAAGCCCTGGTTCGCCATCACCCTGAAAACGCTTCAACTCAACCTCATCGCGATGATCACTTTCATCGTCGTCGCGTTTTTTGCGCTGCGCGCGAGCTTGAAGAAGCAGCTTTCCAAAGTGTAGCGCGCCGGGGGCGCGAACGTTCAACGTTCAACGTTCAAATCGAGGCTAAGTGCGCTTCAATGTTGAGCGATCAAATCTAGCCAACTTGGAAGTTGAAAGTTGGGCTTTGGACGTTGAAAGTTCGCCATTCGCAGAATGGCGTCAAAGGTGCCCTTAGCTCAGCTGGATAGAGCACCGGATTTCTAATCCGGCGGTCACTGGTTCGAATCCAGTAGGGCATGCCATATCGCAGATATGGCAGGAACGGATGGTTTCGAACCAGTTCGACTCCACAC
>JAKMGR010000566.1 GCA_022424805.1 Verrucomicrobiales bacterium | reverse complement strand
GCTTGAAGGGGCCGTTGGAAAAACCGAGGAACCCTGGCTTTCCCGATGAACCGTAAGGAGGATGCCCTGCCTTCGGCGCGAGTCCGACGAAGGAGGGAATATTCTCCGTTTTCGTTCCCATCAACTTTGACGTAACCGCACCGATCGAGGGCCAACCGCCTGCGGGTTGGCCAATCGTATTCAAAGTCGAACCCACCTTTCCGGTGTAACACATGAAGGAATCGTGACTCCCATTCGGCGCACCGTAGAGCGAACGGATCGGAACACATTTGTCCATGATCTTCGCCAAGCGCGGCAGCAACTCACAGATTTCGAGCCCATCGACGTTTGTCGGGATAGGACGAAATTCCCCGCGAACGTCCGAAGGAGCGTCCATCTTCAGATCATACATATCCTGATGCGGAGGCGCACCAGCCATGTAAATCATGATGATCGACTTCTTTGAATTTCGAAGTCCGGCAATCTGCTCGGCCTGCAGCAATTGCGGAAGAGCCGCTCCGCCCATGCCAAGCCCCCCGATGCGAAGAAAGTCGCGTCGAGAGAGTCCGCCACAAAATCGACCTTTTGAAGTTAACGATCCAGAAACACCGATCATTCCTCAGCCTACCCTGCCGTTTACAAAATGCCGGGGACGCGTTCACGCGAGAAAAGCCAGAAGAGAAATCGGGCCACTTCCCTTCCGCTGGACTACCAATACAGTGACCCGAATGATTCCCCCAGACTCCATACCGCACGCCGACCTGCTAGGTCGCGACGATATCAAGGTGCTTGTTGATTACTTCTACGAAAAAGTCCGGGAGGACCTCCTTCTCAGTTTCATCTTTGACGACATCGCCGAGTTTGATTGGGGACCACACCTGCCAAAGATGTATGACTTCTGGAAGACAATGCTTTTCCAATCGGGGAGCTACCATGAAAATCCGCTGCGCCCCCATCTCGGCCTGAGCTAAAAACCGACATGAGTCCTGAAAAATTTGAACGCTGGAAATCTCTTTTCTCCCAAACCGTGGACGAGCATTTCGTCGGCGAAAAGGCGGATCACATCAAAAGCATCGCTAACGACATGGCGCAGGTAACACAGTCAAAAATTTCCGGCATCCCCCGTGGCATGACTTTCGCACCTGATCCACCACAACCCAAAGACTCATGAGATTGATTTTTCTTCTCCCAGCTCTGTTCCTGCCTTTTTCCGCGACCGCTCAGGAAGAGCAACTTCCCTCGGTCCGCGAACTGCTCAAAGGCAAGGTGTTTCGTGATCGCATCAATCCACAATGGATAAAAGAAACCAACCACCTCTACTACTCGGTTCATACCCCGGACGGACAGGAACACGTTCTCGTCGATCTCGCTTCCGGTGAGACGGAGCGCGCTTCCAAGCGGGAGGATTTGTCGCAACAACCTGGAGAGACGGAAAAGATCGCGGCCCTTTCGATCAATCCTCCCGCTTCCAAAAATGGCGGAAAACGAAAGAAAATCGTGTGGCAGAATCGTACTGATGGACGAGTCAAACTGACCTGGATCACATCGGAAGGCAAAGAAGGTTCGAGCACCTGGGTCAAGGCACGGAACACAAGCGACATGAGCAGCTTCGTCGGTCATACCTTCGTCGTGACAGACGAAACAGGCGCCCGTCCGGATTTCTTCGTCGCCGGAACAGGTGACGAGACGGTGATCATCGAGAAAGATAAAAAGCAGTTTCGACTTCGCGAAAGATCCAGTTCGCAGGATGGAAAATTCCGCATCGAAGTGAAATCCAAAACCTTTGTAATACGGGATCGAAAGTCAGGTGAAATCCGCGAATGGAGCATCCAGCAAACCAAGGACAAACGCTTCCGCGAAGCGGCTCTTGGCGGAAAAGAGAAGAGGGAAACCATCTTTGGAGAAACCTTTTTCTGGTCACCTGATTCGAGAGCATTTATTGCCTATCGCTTCCAACCGGTAGAGACGAGAGAACTCCACATGGTAGAATCCTCCCCCAAGGATCAGCTTCAGCCGAAGCTTCTCTCCCGCGGCTACCGCAAGCCTGGCGACCCTTTGCCAAAGCCGGAGTTGATTCTGTTTCGCCTCACTGAATCCAGCGAGAAAGACTCCACCCCGTTTTTTACGGGTCAGGTGATTGATGGAAAACTCTTTCCCAAGCCCTATGGACTTAGCG
>JAKMGR010000540.1 GCA_022424805.1 Verrucomicrobiales bacterium | reverse complement strand
TGCAAGCTCTTCGCGGACGGTGTCTTCGCCAGCTACTTTCTCCAAGGCGAGGGCAATGGCTTCGTCAGCAACTTCCTCGGGAATGGCGACAACACCATCGTGATCGCCAACAATGAGATCTCCATTTTTCATCGTCACCCCATCGATCTCGACAGGCTCCCCGATGCTGACCACGTCAATTCGCCCGAGACTATCGGCCGGCGTCACCCCGATTCCGAATACGGGAAAGTCCATCTGCTCGAGGGCCCAGAGGTCGCGGGTGCAGGTGCTCATCACGATTCCGCGCACGCCCTTCGCCATGCAGGCTGTGCTGAGCAGCTCTCCCCAAAACGAACACTCGTAGTTGTGCCCCGCATCGACGACAAGGACATCACCGGAAGTCATAGTATCAATCGCCGCCATCTCCAGCTTGTAGGGTTCTTCGGGAACTTCGTCGACAGTAACGGCTTTCGCCGTAAAGATGCGACCGCAGACACGACGTGCCGGCGTGAGCGCTTTTACGCGGGAGCTCAAGCTCTGAGCCCGGTACCCCATTTTATCGAGCACGTCGCCAACGACTGCACTGTAAAGTTTTTCAAGTGATTCAATGTGATTCATGAAGTTTTGTCAGAAAATTCGATACCAAGCAGGTTGAGGGCATCTCGATGAATCATCGACTCGATCTCATCGAGGTTGAGCCGAGGCAAGGCCGTGCCCTCGAGCATATCGTTGAGATTCCTGATACCATCGGCCGAGTCGTTCACCGTCGTAAAAGGAAAGTCCGTTCCAAAAAGCAGCTTGTTCCAAACGCCATACTCCTGCACCAGCATGAGGCTCTGATAGAGCTGAAAAGGACGGTAGTGCAAAGCGCTCACATCAGCATAAACATTCGGATGCTTGCGAATCGTGACAACGCATTCGCCTTCATAGGGATGCCCTAGGTGCGCGAGAATCAACTTCAAGTCAGGATACTTCACAGCCACCGGTTCAATGGTTCGGGGCAAAGTGCATTCGAGAGGAGCCTGCGCAATAAAGGTCGTTCCCATGTGCATCAGGACCGGCAGCCCATTTTCGTTGCAGTATTCCCAGAGCGGAGTCAGGCGTTCCTCATCCACGCAGAAACCAGCATACATGGGAAGGAGCTTCACCCCTTTCATTCCCAGTTCCTGATGCCCGAAGCGAAGCTCTTCTTCCCATCGAGGCTGAGTGGGGTCGACCGAAAGAAAACCGAAAAGCCTCCCCGAATCCTGTGCGACATAGCTCGCGACGTCGGTATCATCGACCCAGATGCCAGCTAACTTCGCTTTTCCTCCGAAGACCGCAGAGATCATGTCATCGGGCGCCGTTGCCCGATACTTTTCGTAATCGACCGACAAATCGACCTTCGCACCAGCCCTCGCGCCTTCGGCCTGTCGAATGAAATTTTCCGTAAAGTCTCCCGGGAAGTTCCAGAAATGGCTGTGAATATCAATGATCATGAAGTCTCGAAAAGAAAAGTCTCGCCAATGTTATGCCATGTTATAACATTCTCAGCAAAGCTGCCAAATACTTTTTCATCGCTTCATGAAAGACAAACCCCTCGTTCTTATTATCGGCACTGGTTCGATCGGAGAACGCCATCTTCGCTGCCTCCAGAAAACGGGACGGTGTCGGCTTTCCTTTTGCGAACCTTTGGAAGAAAGACGGTGTGACGTTGCCGAACGATACGGCATCGAAGAAGCGCTATCGTTTTCCTCTCTCGAAGATGCGCTCGCGTCCGGGGAGGAAATCACCGCCGCTGTCGTCGCTGCTCCGGCTCCATTTCATATTCCGATGGGAATGCAACTCGCGGAACGCGGCATTCACATTCTGATCGAAAAGCCTCTCAGCCTTTCGCTTGATGGCGTGGCGGAATTCCGGTCCTTCTCTGAAGAAAAAGGAATAGTTGTCGCCGTCGGCTACACCCATCGTGCCCACCCAGGTATGATCGGTTTGAGAGAGCTCTATGAATCCGGCAGATTCGGACGCGCCATCGAAATGCGGGTCGACGTAGGACAACCCTTTGCGAAAATCCGGCCAGCCTATCCCGATGTCTACTTCGCTGACCGGGCCATGGGCGGTGGGGCGATTCAGGATATGATCACTCACTTCTACAGTGTTGGCGATTGGCTGCTCGGACCGATTGACCAGATCGTGACTCATGCTCGTCATCTCGCACTTCCTAAGGTCGAAGTGGAAGACACCGTTCACTCACTAGCTCTGCACGGCAGAATCATGGCGACCTACGCCCTCAACCTGACACAGGCACAAAA
>JAKMGR010000639.1 GCA_022424805.1 Verrucomicrobiales bacterium | reverse complement strand
CGATCGAGCTTGGATTTGCGCAGTTGTCCCTTCCGACTTCAGACGAGTCCGTTGATACACTCGCCCTCGGAGTAATTGATGTTCCTGGTCATGCCGACTTCGTCAAAAACATGGTCGCCGGAGTTGGTGCGATTGATTTAGCGCTGTTCATCGTCGCAGCCGACGACGGATGGATGCCGCAAACGGAAGAACACTACCAGATTCTGACCTATCTCGGCGTAAAGCGAGCCATAGTTGCACTGACCAAAGTCGATCTGGTCGACGATCTTGAATTGGTTCTAGAAGATGTAAAAGAGAACCTCACGGGTGGACCTTGGGAGGAAATCGACGTTATCCCCGTGTCTTCCCACTCGGGAACTGGGATCGAAGATCTTCGCGATAGGGTTTCCCAAATTCTAACTGAGTCAGGTCCCGTTCGCGACAAAGGGAAGCCGCGACTTCCCGTGGATCGCGCGTTTTCTCTGAAAGGCGTTGGAACGGTTGTTGCAGGAAGCCTGACCGAGGGACGAATCAATGTGGGCGACGATCTCGAAGTGATGCCGCAGGGAGCCGAAGCTCATGTGCGAACGGCCCAGTCTCACGGTTCCGCGGCCGAATCAGTCCCGCCGGGGACGCGGACAGCATTGAATATTACCGGTGTAAATCTCCGAGAAAATCGCGGTGCGACAAAGGACAGCATCGCCCGTGGTGATGTTCTCGTGAAAAAGGGACTTGGAGGAGCGGTCGAGGCGATTGATGTTTTGATTTCGAAATCGGACCGGGAAATCCGAGGGATGCGCCAGTCGAAGCGTGCCTTGCGAACGGGGCGGGAGGTCATGTTTCATCATGGCAGTATGGGAGTTCCGGCGCGAATTCATTTTCTCGGGCAGCGATCCCTTTCTCCCGGAGAAACAGTCCTCGCTGAGCTTCGATTTCATGAACCCATTTACGTTTTTGTGGGAGATGGGTTTGTCATACGAGATGCTTCGCTTGGTCTCACTCTGGCGGGAGGCATTGTTTTGGATGAAGATGCTAATCGACGTGCCTTCCGGAAGCCGTTTCAGGCGGAATTTCTCGAAGCGCGAAGACAGGCACCGAATGATCTTGATGTGCTGGTCAGCTCACAGTTACGGCGCGACAAAGTCGCCTTCATCCCCAATCTCCTGGCGAAGTCAGCATTCAGTGCAGAAGAGATTTTACAGTCCGTAGAAAAAGCAGTCGAGGCCGGAGAGTTTTCTCGGAATGTTGACTGGGTTTTCTTTTCAGAATGGTGGAAAGGAATCGCAGGACTTGCTTCGGATTCGATCCTGAAAGTGCACAAGGAACACCCTGATCAGCTAGGGCTTCCGCTCCGCGATCTGCGCTCGATGATCGAGCCGGAACTCCCGGCTCCCAAATTCTTCGACATGGTGTTGGAAGGTTTGATGGCAGGTGAGTTCACCAAAGCCGGACCGAACATTCGACATCGGGATCATATTCCTACGCTTCCACCTCAATTGCTGAATGCCGGCGAACTTGTTCGCAAGCGCCTCGCTTCCGATCCGGTTTCCCCGCCGAACAAAGGTGAAACAGCGACCAATCCGGATGAAGAAAAAGCCCTTCGCTTTCTGGAGCATACCGGAGAGGTAATTGTTCTCGATCCGAAAACGGTAATTTCCCAAGCAGGATTCGATCGTTTAAAAAATGAGATCGTGGAATATCTGAAGGCGCAGGGTGCAGCAACCGCTAGCGAGCTGCGTCAGCATACGGGAACAGTTCGCCGAATCCTGATGCCGCTTCTGGAGATGCTGGATGAGGAGGGAGTCACGCTTCGCGATGGAGATGAGCGGCGACTCAAAGGATAGTCTCTACCGCGCATTCGTTCTTGAAAGAATCGCGTCGAGTTGTCATCGTCCCGGCATGCGAATTTCATTTTCTTCCCTTGTTGTCCTGGCGGTTGCCGCCTTCACCTCTGTATCGGCTGATGAAGCCAAATCGGAAAAACTGTTTAATGGCAAGGACACTTCTGGATGGAAGAATCCGTATGAGTGGGGAAAAGCGGAAGTTGTTGATGGCGAGATTCACCTCACCGCTGACAAAAAGTTCTTCCTCGTGACGGAGGAGAAATACTCGGACTTTGTATTTGAAGGCGAGGTTCATCTGCCTGACGGGAAAGCGAACTCAGGCTTCATGTTTCGCTGCCATGTGGGGCCGAATAAGGTATACGGCTACCAGGCCGAAGTTGATGGTTCGGATCGCCGTTGGTCTGGGGGACTCTATGATGAGGGACGTCGCGGATGGCTCTGGCCGAGCAAGGCAGGGCGTACCAAGGAAGAGAGCGCTTTGGCACACGAGAAAAAGTCACAGGCGCATTTTCAGAAAAAAGAAATCGCAGGTGCTTTGAAGCGCAATGGTTGGAATCACTATCGAATTACCTGCAAAGGTAATTCGATCAAGATCGAGGTTAACGGCGTTGTTACCACGGAATACAAGGATGACACCGATGGCGAAGGGTATCTCGGAATCCAGCACCACGGCGAGAAAGGCCAGACCTATCGTTTCCGAAATTTGAAGGTTCGGAAGCTGTAGCGTGGAACTGACTTCTTCCCGAACAGCCTGGGATGCTGTTGCGTAACCGCATGAATTCTCGCTTTCTCATTCTGGCATTTCTTTCCTATGCGCTTTGTCAGAACGCTGTTGCACAGGAGTTGACCCAGGAAGTGCTCGACGGTGAGTTGATAGAGTGTTCTGAGGAAGGAAAGGAAACGAAAACTGCGTTTCGCAAAGGCGAGCGGGTTGAATAGTCAGTTAGACCGCTCCGATCATTTTCCTACCAACCCAGAATGCGGACATCAGTAGGAGAATCGCCCCGATCCACCAGGGGTTTGCCCAGAGGCGGAGACGTCGTTCGATGGGCTCGGGGTCGGGAAGGGCGCTAATGAAAGCGCGAATCTTTTCCAAGTCTGGGCTGTCGAGCAATTCTCCGCGGGAGATACGTGCAATTTCTTCGAGTACATCAAAGCGAGCGGGTTGTCCCACTTTTTCGAGCGACGATCCCTGAACCGCGATCTTCAATTCGAGGCTGCCTCCGTTCTCTGCACAGGTCATCGTGACATTGTGTTCGCCCGGCTCGGTTGGCTCAAAACTTCCGGTGAACAGCCCCCATTGCTCTTCGCCACCTGGTTCGAGGCGAACTGACTCTGCTTTCCCTGACGGAGCTACAATTTGTACGACAACATTGGCCGACTGAAGTGGCTCGCCGCCGATGCTCATGACGTTCGCGTTCACTGTCAGCGTGTCGCCGGTCTGCGGTCGATCGGGCGAGTAAAAGAGACGCATCAGTTCGTCACTCGCCATGTTTCTCTGGTAGGCCATCCAGCGAGCGACCTGTCCCCAGAAACGGTAGTGATATTTGTCCTCAACTCCTTTTCTCCATCGCCAGGCTCCGTCTGTTCCCATAAAGAGAATTTTCCCGGTGCCGTAGGTCTTTGTTGCGATGAGGGGAATGCGTCCGTAGCGATTGGTCTCGGAACTGTGAGTGGCCAGCACTTCTGATCCGGCTTTGGCTCGAACGATGCCGGCATACCACTGGAAGCCGGGTAGGGAGGACCAGACATTCGTGTTCGCATTTTCGGTGTCTTCGAGGCGGGTCAGGAGGCTGCGGGCACCGAGTTCGGTTAGCTCAAACTGTCCGGGAGTGGGAGAGCCCCATCCGCGAGGTTGAGCAGAGTCGACAATGACCGGAAACAAGTCCTCCATTTCTGTACTAAGGAGAGAAATCTGGTGACCTCGAAATCCTGGCATCAAAACCAGGCCGGATGCCTGCGTCGCGACCTGAGACTTGAGTGCGTCAACATGTTCGAGTGAAAGCTGAGAAGGGGATACTCCAACGTCGCCAAGAACGATCACATCAAATTCAGAAAGGACTTCCAGTGCGGGGAATTCCTCAAGGTATCCGGGGCCGCCTCCCAGTGCCTCGACATCAGGATGGAAAAGGAGGCAGCTCACTTCGACGCCCGGGTCTCGTTCGAGGGCATTCCGCAGATAGCGATATTCCCAGCGGGGAAAGCTCTCGATGAGGAGCACTTTGAGTTCCTCTTTCCGGATCGCAATCGGGGCGGTGATCGAGTTGTTCTTCGTATTGAGCTCGGCAGATGCTTCTGGAAGCTTCAAGGTAAGTTCGTAGTCACCGGTTTCACGGGGAGTCCAGAGAAGAGTGTCGCGAATGCGGCCCATCGCTGGAATGGTGACTTCGCGGCTGAGAGTTTCGGTTTCGGACGTCTTTATCGTCACCGTGGTGGTATGATTCTCGGCAAGTGAGCTGGTCAGGGTGAAGGGGAGTCGAACCGGTTTCCCACTGATTCCAAACGTTGGTGCGTCAAAAGCGGTGACGACAAGGTCGGGGAGGCGGTTTTCGCTTCCGACCGGAACGGTGAATACAGGAATTTTCGACATTCGGAGCAGGGTCGCTGCCGATGATGGTGGTTCCCCGCTATTCCAGTCGCCATCAGAGAACAAAACGATGCCGCGCAGATCAGGTCTCTGCTCGACAATGTCGGTGAGGGCGTTTCCGATGTCGGTTCCTTCGTTCGATTCCGTTGAAAAAGGTTGAATCAAAATCCGAAACGACTTCTCAAGGGGTTGCCAGGCTTCTTTGGTAATCAGGCTTGCAATTGATTCGCGGCGTGACTTTGGCGCCGCTGCTGGAGCTTCCAGATCGAGAATGTCTTCGGTGCCCATGCTACCTGAAGCATCGTGAAGTATGCCGATGGCGGGATTGTCATCCGGTTCGTAAACTTCTCTCCACTCCGGTTGGTTCAGTGTCAGGGTAACTGTCGCGACAATGATAAGTCGGAGCAGTTCGATCCAACCCGAGGCGGAAGAAAAACGGCTCCTCTTCCAGATTAGAAAACTGAAAGCGAGAGTCGAAAGAAACACGGCGATCCCAAAAACAACCGTGGTCGGCGTCCAGAGAAAGGTTAATTCGCTGTCAGTTAGAGTCATGTTCAGGAACTCGATTCACCCAGTGGGTTCTCTGATTTTTCTTCCAGTGGTGGAGGCAGACAAAGGGCAGCTTCGAAAAGGAGGGCCAGCGCCATGGTGACGAGGAAAAGGCGCCAGATTTCGGAGGCGAGAGAAGATTCGTTTTCGACCTCATCACGAATTTGTCGAAATTCTACGCCCTCGAGTAGTGGAGCAATCCCTTCCGTATCGACAATTCGCAGAACGTCTTCGGATGTGGGGCGGTTCAATGCAAGAAGGCGCCTAGATTGATCTGTGGTAGTGTATTCAAAAGCAGCGGGGAGCAGTCCGGGAGTAGTCAGGCTATCCCCGATCGCCATTTCGTCGAGCGGAGCAGCTGATGGAGTGCCAGCAAGTGCTGCGGAGTTCGTATCTTTAGTGTGCGCTGGAGAGACGGCGTCGATTCCCTCGTCGAGTGCTCGATGAATCATCACGAAAAAAGCAATGCCGTCAGACGCTAGTGTTGAGAAATTGGAACGGGGCAGGGTGGCCCAGATGTAAATTGGTCCCTGCGTTTCGGAGATCAGTTTTCCGATGACAACATCACCGCTTTCGAGTTTCAGGAGTGGTTGGATTTCCCCTTCGCTGGCGCGTGCTTGGAATACATTGAGGTCGCTAACCGGAAGTGGGTTTCCGTTTTGTGTGTTCGCGAGCAGCCCCGATTCCGTTCGCCACCAGCCGACTTTGAGAAGTTCTTCTCCTTTGCCGAGGTATTCACGCCACTTGAATCCGAGAAAGCTTTCGCCTGATGGCTCGTCTGGCGGAAGCAAAACCAGTGCTCTGCCACTCTCGGCATGTTGCTGCAGGAGTGCCGCTTCGGTTGAGCCCTCCTCAGGGAGAGGTGCCTGCCAGAACAACAATGCGGTTTCCTCCCAGGGGATTTCCGCAGTCCGGCTCGGTTCGATGATGTAAGACTCGTATTTGTCCGACGGATCAAGAGCCGAGGCTGCTGCGGCCCGGATTGCATCTGCGCTGGTGGGATCTGCGCTGACGATGATCGTTTTCTTCACTGCTTCGTCATCGAATACAAAGTAAGCGGTGTTGTCGACGAGATTGTCATCTGCGGGTAAGTCAACACGACCCCATCCTCGAGTTCCTCCCATATTGGCCTCGCCGAGGGGAATGGTATGTCCGAGGCGCAGTGTTTCCTCACCACTGAGGGCGACATCTACCACTGTCCGGGTACCATTTACAGTGAACTCGACGCGCACCGTTTCCTCGGTTTCTGCCGCCGACGCGTTGCGGCGGACTTTCAGGTCCATGACAAGTTGATACCCTTCTGGCGTCTTGCGGCGCTCCACTTCTGCTACCGAAAGGGAAAGGTTGCGCACCTCTGTGTCTGGATAGTTGAGAAGGAAGAGTCGGGCTGATTCCTTCGCCGAAAGGTTGGCTCGGATCGTTCGCCATTGCCCGGATCCCGTATTCCAATCGTTTTGTCGCAAATCGCTGACGAGCCAGATATCAGTGCGCCCGCTTTCATCGACAACCAGGTAATCAATTCCCCGCTGTAGCAATGCCGGAATGTCGGATGCCGTCGCAGTCGGCGCCGTTTGCGGAAGGTCTGCGAGAGATTCCGCGTTGGCTACGGGAGTGGGAGTGAGCGTTGCGCTATCGATCAGGATAATCTCAGCGTTGCTACCGGTTGTTTCGATGAGTTCTGCGATTTTCTCCAAGGCAGAAACGCGCTTCGACTTTCCAGACACTAGGTTCTGCTGCTCCATACTTGCGGAGCGATCTAACAAAATCAAAACTGTATCGGCTCCACCACCTGTCAGAGCAAGCCAGCCCCCAGCGAGAGGTCGGCTGGCTGCGAAAAAGAGGGCAAGCACTGCGAGGACGCGCATCGTGAGGATTAGTATCTGGCGCAGCCGTGCCATGCCTTTTGTCATTTTCTTCGCGTCGAGAAGAAACATCATCGCCGCCCATTTCACCGTGCGGTGGCGATGCTGATTGATCAGATGAATGATGATCGGAAGCAGCGCCAAGGGCAGTCCGATGAGTAGAATGGGTTGGAGAAAACTCATCTTGCGCTCCGGGCTGTCTTCGGATTTCTACCCACCAGGAAGCGGGCAAGGGCTTGCTCGTAGGATTCGTCGAGAAAGGTCCGATGGTAGTCGATCACGGACTGGCTCGCGATTTGATTGACCTGATCGAGGTATTCTTTGACGGCATCCTGGTAGCGCCGTCGGATCAATGCCGGATCAGCGAGGAGGGAGGGTCCGCCTTCAAGATCGAGAAAGCGGGTCGGGCGGTCAAAGTCGAACTCGATTTCCTCGCGGTCGAGGAGATGAAAGGCAACGATGTCGTGCTTTCTGAACTTGAGATGCTGAAAAGCCTCCTGCAGGGGTGTGACATCGAAGAGAAGGTCAGACA